>JAGQUL010000097.1 GCA_020438525.1 Thermoleophilia bacterium
GTCGCGAACGGGTAGTTCGCGGCGAGCGCGCCGGCGCGAGTCAGTGCGTTGAACAGGGTGGACTTGCCCACGTTGGGCAGTCCGACGATGCCGATCTTCACGTGCCGATTCCTTCGGAAGCTGATGCCCCCGGATGCTACCGATGTGCGCGACGAACGTCACGATGTTCGTGACGCGTGCCATACGCATCAGGCGAGGTCGAGCGCGAGCTGGTTCGATTCGAGGATCGACGACGACGACCGCGCCGGCTCGTCGAAGCCCGCCACGCGCACGCCGAGCAGGCGCACCGGCTCGCTCGGGGCGTAGTCGCGCAGGAGCTCGTCGGCGACCTGCGCGACGGTCCGTGCGTCGTTGACGCGCGCATCGAGCGTTCGTGCGCGGGTCACCGTGGTGAAGTCCGCGAGCCGCACCTTGATCCCGATCGTGCGGCCGCGCAGCTCACGCCGCTCCAGCGTGCTGCTCAGCTCGTACGCCATCGTGCGCAGCCGGTCGGCGAGCTCGACGGGATCGTCGATGTCGTGCGGGAACGTGCGCTCCTCGCTCATCGACTTGCGCTCGCGCGACGGCTGCACGCACCCACCGTGCTCGAAGCGGGCGCGCGCCTGCAGCTCGTCGGCGCGACGCTCGCCGACATGCACCACGAGCAGCGCGCGGTCCGCGTCGCGCAGCTGCTCGATCGTGGTGATCTCGAGCGCCGCGAGCTGGGCGACGGTCTTCGGGCCGATCCCGTTGATCAGACCAGGCGATGCGTCGGCGAACAGCTCGCAGCACTGCTCGCGCGACGCGACGTTGAAGGCGCTCGGCTTGCGGTAGTCGCTCAGCACCTTCGCGCACAGCTTGTTCGGACCGATGCCCACGCTGTAGGTGAGCCCGGTCTCGGCACGGATCCGCTCGACGAGTGCACGCATCGCGGCGATCGGCCGGTCGACGTCGGTCACGTCGAGGTAGGCCTCGTCGAGCGAGAGCGGCTCCACCACGTCGGTCACCTGTCGCACCAGCTTCATGGCGCGCCGCGAGTAGTCGCGGTACAGGTCGAAGTTCGGGCGCAGGAACACCGCGTGCGGGCACAGGCGTCGAGCGGTCGCGGCGGGCATCGCCGAGCCGATGCCGAACCGTCGCGCCTCGTAGCTGGCAGTGGTCACGATGCTGCGCGGGCCGTCCCCGGCCACGATCACCGGCTTGCCGCGAAGCGTCGGATCCTCGATCAGGTGCACGGTCGCGTAGAACGCGTCGGCATCGACGTGCGCGATCACCCGTCGCCCATGCGATCCGGATCCCGCCGCGGTGTTGCTCCCCACCTCCACGACCACGATCATACCCGAACACACGTTCGATCATGCGTGTCCGCTGCCGGACACCGACCCGGGCGCTCCGGGCCTCACCCCATGGCGGTGCGTAGTGGGCATGCGGCAGCGCGTGCTTCAGTGGCGAGCGACGTTCCGGCATCCAGACGCGCGCGAGGCGCCTGCCGGCACCACCGTTCGGAAAGGTTCCCCGCAATGCAACTCGCTCCGCAACTGCCACGTCCCGCAGACCTGCACGTCTCGCCGGCGAAGCCCGCCTACGACCTCGACCACGACGCCACGCCGCTCGACGGCCTGCCCGAGGAACTCGAGTACCGCGTGAACCTGCCGATCACCTCCACGGCCACGTGGGGCGACGACGAGCAGTGGCCGGTGAGCGACTGGTACGCCGCGCCGAGCAGCTACGAGCAGCCGATGCGCATGGAGCGCAGCGGCATCCGAGCCGCGCTTGCCGGCGCGAACCAGCTCTCCGGTCGAACCGGCATGCCGGTGGCGGTGGCGCAGGATCCCGAGGACGGCGTGCGCTACCTGCTGCCGCTCGGCGTGTGGAACCCGGTCGACGAAAGCGAACTGATGTTCGAGGACGCCGGTGGCCTGCCGCACTGGGGCGGCGCGAAGGACCACGTCCTGCTCGGCCGCAACCAGGCCGACAACCCGCTCGACGTGGAGGCCGTGGTGTTCCGCGACGGCGAGTCGCATCGTTGGATCAACCTGACCGGCCACCCGGTCCGCACCTGATTCGCGCGATCCGCGCAACGAAGCTCCGGCACAGCCCGGATTTCGGTACGCGGGCATGCCCGTCGTCGTCTGGATCGGACGGTCAGCCGTCCGTCGACCCGGCCGCGGTGGAGACGTAGTCGACGACCGCGTCCACCTCGTCGTCGGACAACCGTCCCTGGAACGACGGCATCCCGCCCTTGCCCTGATTCACGCGCTCGCGCACGAGAGTCGCGTCGGGCCTCGCGTTGTCGAGGTTCGGGCCGACCGCTCCCGACGCGTCCGCATCGGCGAGCGTGTGACACGTCGCGCAGTTCGCCACGAACACGTCGCGGCCCGGATCGCTCGCCGTGCCGCCCGTGATGGTTCCGCTGGACGACGACGAGCTGCTCGCGGCAGGGGTCGGAGCATCCTCCGGCTGCAGCACCACGAACATCACTGCCACCGCGGCGGCCGCGACGCCCCACATCCACCACTGCGTGCGACCGCCGTGTCGGAGGTTGTAGAAGTGGCGGATGAACGCACCAAGCGCCATCAGGCAGAGCAGGATCACCCACGACCAGTCGTGCGCGACGAAGTACGTGAAGTGCCCGGCAAGCATCGTGACGAGCACCGGCAGCGTGAAGTAGTTGTTGTGGACGCTGCGTCGCTTGGCCTCGATGCCCGGTGCCGGGTCGGGCTCGCGCCCGGCCTCCTTCGCGCGGATCAGCTCCCAGTGCGCCGGGATGATGTTGAAGAGCACGCTGCCAGCCATGATCGTGCCGAGCATCGCGCCGGTCTGCAGCCATGCGGCGCGAGGCGCGAACAGCTCGGAGGTCCCCCACGCGGTGACGGCGATCGCGCCGGCGAGCACGAGCATCAGGTTGCGATCGTTGCGAATCGTGCGACAGGCCAGGTCGTAGAAGAGCCATGCGAACACGAGCAGCGACGCGCTCACGCCCACCGCGGTCCACGGGCCCATGTCGGCGACCGCGGGGTCGATCATGTACGCGCTCGCGTCGAGCCAGTAGAGCACGACGAAGAGGCTGAAGCCCGACAGCCAGGTGGTGTATGCCTCCCACTTGAACCACGCGAGGTGGTCGGGCAGCTCGGGCGGCGCGACCTGGTACTTCTTGACGTGGTAGAAGCCGCCGCCGTGGACCTCCCAGAGCTCGCCCCGCACGCCGGCATCCTCGTCGGCGACGTCCTTCGGTCGCCGCAGTGACTGGTCGAGCAGCACGAAGTAGAACGACGAGCCGATCCAGCCGATCGCCGCGATCACGTGCAGCCAGCGGATGAGCAGGTCGAGCCAGTCGCGCAGGTACGGGTCGAGCACGGAAGCGATCAGGGTGGGCGTCATGTCGTCGATCCTCCCCCACCGTGCGGACGGATTCCATGCCACCCGCGGCACCGGCACCTGGAGGCTCGGGAGTTCGGCATGCGATGCCGATGCTTCGTTCGCGGACCGCTGCTTGTTCACCCGCCAGGCCGCATCACGCGCATCGCCCGTATGCATGCGGGTCGTCTACACCACGATCGGAATTCCATGAGCAACTCGACCACCGCGAGCTTCCGCAACCGCCGCGAGCAGCGATTCGCGCTGTCGACGGACGCTGCGGAGATGCTCGCCGCTGCGCTTGCGACGCGCGTGCCGCGCGACCCGCACTACGCGCGGATGCAGCCGCTGCGCACGATGTACGTGCAGCCGATCGAGCCGGGCGTCGAATCACACGACGAGGCGATCCGGATCCGCACCTACCTCGCCGCGCCGGGTCAACCGACGTTCCTGGAGCGCAAGCAGTGGGACGGCGCCAACCGCACCAAGGTGCGGATGCAGGTCGAGCCGTCGACCGGCGTGCGGCTGCTCGCCGGCGAGGATGCCGCGGTCGTGCTGGACGTCGCCGCGCGCTCCGGTACCGATCGCGCGATCGCCGATCACGTGGTCGAGCTGCTGCGGACCGGTTGGGGGCCACACGTGCGGACCGATTACCACCGGCGTGCGTTCGAGAGCGACGACGGGTCAGTGCGGATGACCGTCGACGTGATGCTCTCCCACGCCGGCTACGCCGACCTGTCCAGCGCCGGAACGAGGGTTCGATCCGAGGCCGTGCTCGAGTGCAAGACGGTCGACGACGCGCCAAAGTGGCTCGAGGAGCTGCTCGATTCGGCGGCTGCGATCCTGATCCCGCTCAAGCGTGGCAAGGGTGCCACCGCGCGACGCGACCTGCATCGCGCGATCCGTGACGTGTCGAGCTAGCGTCCGGGGGACATGCGCGCCGTGCCGCGTCAGCCGCCTTCGAACTCGACGTGCGTGGTACCCGACGGCGAGCTGGTGACGCGGACCAAATCGAAGCGACGCTCGAGTCCCTCGAGGCCGGCGCTCCACAGCTGCGAGCCGCGCCCCAGCACGACCGGCGCGATCGCGAGGTGCAGGTAGTCGACGAGGTCCGCTTCGAGGAAGGCGCGAATCGTCGTCGCCCCGCCACCGATCCGCACATCGGATTCGGGTGCGAGCTCGCGGGCGCGGGCAAGCGCCTCGGCTGGTGATGCGTCGAGGAAGTGGAAGGTCGTGTCGCCGAGCGGTTCCCGGGGCGTACTTGCGTCGCCCCATGATCTCGATGCCGATGCCGGGTCCCCATGCGCGCGCGAAGTCGTCGTCGATCCCGGACTCGCCGCCGTCGGGATCGCCGATCATCTCGTGGAAGGCCCGCGTCGCCTTGAACCAGTCCATGATGTGGCCGCCGTGCCCGAACGGCTCGTCGAACGTCTGCGGCTCGCCGGCGCCGTACCCGTCGAGCGAGACGGTGAGGTTCGGATCGTCAGTCGGCGAGGTGACGCTGGCCCCATGTCTCGCGGCGACTTCGCTCACCGGATAGTGGTTCGCTGTGCCGGGGCGTCGTGCACCGACGAAGTCCATTCGGTCATGCCGCGAGCCTACGCCAGTTATTCACCTGTCGATCAACGATCGTTCGGAACTTCGATGCGCAGCTCCGGGATGCGCTTGTAGTGCTTCGCGTTTCGCGTGACGAGCAGCAGGCCATTCACCAGCGCCGTAGCGGCGATGATCGCATCGGGAAGCGCGACGCCGCACGCCCGTTTGAGCTTCCCCGCGCGCTCCGCGACCTCGCGCGACACGCCCAGCTCGACGCCCTCCGCAAGGAGCTCTCTGACGCGACCTTCCTGATCAGTCCCCCCGAACAGCTCCACCCGCGCGACGATCGAATACGCCCACGCCGTCATCACTCGCTGATCGATCGAACGATACCCCCGCAGATGGTCGATCAGGATGTCGCTGTCCACGAGCACGGTGTCACCCATGGCCGCGATCCCACTCGGAACGATCGGGATACGGCATGTCGGGGATCGATCCGAACGTCTGGTCGAGCACTCGCTGGTACTCCTCGTTCGAACGTCGACCGAGGTGCTCGTCGATCGCGGTGCGAATGACCTCGGCCAACGAGGCCCCGGTTCGCGCACATTCGGCATCGATCCTGGATCGCTGCTCCTTGGTCAGATAGATCTGTGTTCGCTGCGCTCCCATATACATCACGTTATACATCACTCTCAGCACCCCGCCACGAATCCCCAGTGCCAGGGCTCCCAGGAGTAGCGCTGGATGAAGCCGAATGCCGGACCGTGCGCCTGCAGCCAGCGATGGGTGGTCGAGCCGGCGGGGCCGACGGCGATGTCGAGCTCGGTCGCGTCGTGGTGGCGGCTCGCACCCGGCGGTGCGGCGATCGCCGGACCGAGCTGCGCGTAGAGCGCGGCCTGCTCCGCGTAGGTTCGAAAGCCGCTCGTGGGGATCAGTCGAATGCCGTCGATTCGTGCCGCAGCGTCCATGCGCCGGAACGCTGCGGCGACCGCGGGGCACACCGGCACGCTGCCGGCGAGCTCCAGCGGCCCCGAGTACTGGCCGGGCGGGTTCGGCCCGTAGTCGCCGATCATGCTCGGCGGTGGCAGGTCGGCATATGCGATCGCCTCGATCGTGGCGCCACGCCGCATCCCGAACGCGGCCGGCGCCCGACCACGGACCCGGATTCGCAGCCGCGTTCCCGCTTCGGCCTCCTCCACCTTCACGTCGCGTGCGCCGTTCGCCGAGGCGAGCGCAGCGGCACGCGCGTGCGGATCGTCGCCCGGCGAGCGCTCGATCACCGCCGCGGCGATGTCGGCCGCCTGCTGCAGCTCCGCGTGCGCCACGTAGGCGCCGCCGACCGCGGTGAGCAGGGCGAGCAGGAAGGCTGCTGCAAGCAGGATGCCAAGTACGAGGATGCTCGTGCCGCCGTGCTCGTCGCGATGGTCCATGCCACCACCGTCGCACGTCGGGTGTGACGTGATCCGCGCAGATCGTGCCGACTTCGTGACAACTTCGTCACGATCTCGTGACGAAGTGCCCGATCCTCACCAGGAGAGCAGCTCCTCACCCGCCGCACTGGGCTTCGGCCCTGCTGCGCGCAGCCCCTCGAACCGGTCGAGCAGCCGGATTGCCGACGACACCCGGCCCAGCTCCGCGTACTCGGGGTGCACCCCGAAGCCGTCGTTTCCGCCGCCGGACGTACGCGTGACGTTGCGGTCGACGAGATCGACCGCGTCCTGCGCGAGGCCGCGCACGTGCGGGTCGCTCACGTCGGTATCGGCGAGGTATCGGCGTGCCGCCACGAGCGCGCCGTGCACCTCTCGCGGCGTGTACGAGCCGCCGGCGCCGAGCACGTCCGCGAGCACCGCGGCCTGCTCCGTGCGTGGGAGCGCGGCAGCGTCGTCGAGGCTTTCGGGGTCGAGGAATCGACGCAGCGCGGATCGCTCCACCGGCTCTGCGGGCGTGATCGTCGCCGCTCGCGGCTGGCGCTCGACCCACGCCTGGAGCCGGAGCAGGTCTGCCTGATGGTCGAAGGCCCGTGGTGACTGGTGTGCTGCTGCATCGAGCCGAGACCCGACACCCACGAGCGACGGCATGTCGGGTCGCAGCTCGCTCGGTAGCGAGTCGATTGCAGCGATCCGCACGAGCGCGTCGTGCGGATCACCGGTCGGAGTGAGACCGCGCGCGCCCTCGAGGTGGTTGGCGAGGTCCGCGCCCGATCCGGCGCCGCCGACCGTTCGCGAGGCCGGCTCGTCGAGCACTGCCACTGCGTTTCGCAGGTGCTCGACCATCAGCGCTCGTGATGCACCGTCCGAGGCGGCGAGCCGCTGGGCGTCGACCCACGTGCGCGTGCGCACCACGTCGAACGCAGTCAGCTTTCCTTCCGCGGCGACGAGCGAGGGCGGGAATCCGGGCAGGTCGCGCAGTCGACGCAGTGCCGCCATGTCGGCCCCATTGCCGTGCGTGCCGACCACCGCGGCAGCTTCATCGACCGTGGCGGGCGGCGCAGCTTCCAGACGCGCCGCAGCGCGCAGGTCGTCGATGCGGCCTCGCAGCGCGGCGACCGCCGCCTCATGCCGGCCGGGGTTGCGATGCTCCTGCACCGTCGTCCAGTTCCAGTCGTTCGCGACGTGCGGCAGGTCCGGTCGTACGTGGCCGGGCAGCTGGTCGATCGCCGCGACCTGGCGAAGCGCCGCCTGCGGGTCGGGATCGTCGAGCGCACGAGCGAGCGCCTCGACGGCCGCGGCGCGATCGAAGCCTGGCTGCTCGAGCAGCAGCTCGCGCCGCGCCCAGGAACCGAGCGGAGCGAGCAGCCCCGCGTGCGCATAGGGATCGCCGTGCTGCGTCGCGTACGCGCGGGCGAGCGGGCGCGGCAGGTCTGGGCGCAGCCCGGCTGGAAGCTCGTCGATCGCGGCGAGACGCAGGAAGTCGGGCGCGTCGCGTGGCAGCTCGCGCCAGGGCAGCTCGGAGTCGGGCATCACGAGCGCGCCTGCGCGCGCGATCGCGTCGCGCCTGATCGACTCGGGCGAGGTCGCAGGGTCCTCGAGCAGGCGCGCACCCTCGCGCGCCACGTCCGCCCAGCCTCGTGCCGTGCGCGCGAGCTCGCGCATGCCCTCGCGGCGGTACGCGGCAGGATTGCTCGACGGCCCGCGGTTGGCGATCGCCTCGGGCGACGAGCTCCCCCGCAGTGCGTCGACCGCGCTGCGGGCATCGCCGAAGCCTGCCTCGGAACCGGGAAACGCTGCTCCTGCGCGTTCGAACTCGACGGTCGCCGCTCGCAGCCGTTCGTGCACCGAGCCGCGCATGCCCCATGGCCGAAAGCGATAGCCGGCATCGATGGCATGCGCCTCGTCGAGCAGCGATGCCGCTACTTCGAGTCGCTCGCCGACCTGGCGCAGGCTCGTGGCTGCCGTGACGCTCGGCAGATGCATGGTTCCCCCGACGGATCCGATTCCCCTGCCGGTTCATCGGGCGGTCGCCGGGATCGGTTGCAGCGGGAACGTGCGCCGGCGTCCGGATCAGCCGAACGAGACGTCGCCGCCCGTCGCCTCTGCGCGGCGCAGGAACGGATCGGCCGCCGGCGCCGGAGCCGGAGCTGCCTGCTGCGGCGCGACGCCCTGGTACGCGCCCGGGGGCGGGTCCATCGGCACGGTTCGAACTGTGGCGTGCTGGGGCTGCGCGGGCTGTGCGCCCGCCTGCGGCGTTGCCGGCCGGGCTGCAGCACCGGGCGCGGGAAGCTGTTCACCACGTGCGGCAGCCGACCACACCATCACCGGGTCGTGCGGGTTGCCGACCTGCACGCCGCCGCCGTAGACCATAGCCTCGACCTGCGATGCGAGCGCGGGCGGGACCGGCTGGCCACCGCCGTCGTGCGCCGCCGCGTGCACCACGCCGCCACGCACTGCAGGGCCGCGATACGTGCCGCCGCCGGGCAGCTGGTACGGGCGTGCTGCCTGCAGCGCGCCGGTGGCGACCTCGATCGCCTCGCCGGGTGCGCCGACCGGGATCGGCTCGCCGGCAGGC
>JAGQUL010000015.1 GCA_020438525.1 Thermoleophilia bacterium
GCTCGGCAGCACGCCGACGCTCGGCGACGGTGCGGCCGACGGAGCGCGACGATCGCTGGTGCCCAGCTCGTGGGTGCCGATCACGAACGCGCTCGTGCGGCTGGGCGAGGCCGGGCGGGCAGGGCGGCTGCGACTGCTCGCCGGGGTGGACCGCCTCGTCGAGCGCAGCGGCCTCACGCGCGGGCAGCTCGTGCTGCTCACCCTGCTCGCGCCGCTGCTTGTGGCGCTGCTGATCGACGTGGTGACGTCGGTCGCGAACGGCGGCTGAGGCCGGTGGTTCGGCCGACGCGGGCGGTTCAGCCGACGCGGGTGCCGGTCTCGCGTACGAGCGGCAGTCGCGACGGTGGGAAGCGCCGCGGCTGGATGTAGTCGGGCAGGCGCGAGCCGATCAGGTCGAAGAGCTGGTCGGCGGTAGCGGTCTCGCACACCACGACCAGCACCCACGCCGTGCGGTCCTGCTCGTCACGGGTCTCCCACACCTCGGTCTCGATGAACGAGTGCTTGTTCGAGATGAGCGTGGCGACCTGCTCGGGACCCGTCTTCTCGTTGAAGAGGATGATGATCGTCGGGTCCTGTGCGCTCGGCGGCGCGGCCTGCTGCTTCGGCGCAGGCTGCTGCTGGACGCTGCCCGGCCGCGGCGCGGTGGGCTCGGATCCGTCGTCGATCGTGGTCACCAGAGGGGTCATTCCGTTTCACCATAGCCGATGTACCTGCATGCATCGACCCCGAGCGGTAGCATCCCGGTGAAAGGACGAGCCGCCCAACGGCACCTTTCGCACTCACGCGCACGCTCGCGGGCACCTCGTCCCCCAGCGCACCGGAGGCTGCACGTGGACGTCGAGATCGGACGAGGCAAGAAGGCCCGCCAGGCCTATGGATTCGACGACGTGGCGATCGTGCCGGGTCGCCGCACCCGCGACCCTGAGGACGTCGACCTGTCGTGGCGACTTGGATCGCACGAGCTGGAGCTGCCGCTGCTGGCGAGCGCGATGGACGGCGTGGTCTCTCCGCGCACGGCGATCGCGCTCGGCAAGCTCGGCGGCCTGGGCGTGCTGAACCTCGAGGGCCTGTTCAGCCGCTACGAGGATGCCGAGGAGCGATGCGCGGAGATCGCGTCGCTGCCGAAGGACCAGGCGACGCACCGCATGCAGGAGCTCTACGAGGCACCGATCGTGCCGGAGCTGATGGTCCAGCGCGTGCGGGAGATGAAGGACGCGGGCATCGTCACCGCTGCGTCGCTCACGCCCCAGCGCGTCGAGCAGTACGCCGACGCCGTGCTCGAGGCGGGACTCGACGTGCTCGTGATCCAGGGCACGGTCGTGAGCGCCGAGCACGTCTCGTCGCACGGCACGACGCTCGACCTGAAGTCGTTCATCCCGACGCTCGACGTGCCGGTGATCGTCGGCGGCTGCGCGTCGTACCAGTCGGCGCTGCACCTGATGCGGACCGGGGCCGCGGCGGTGCTGGTCGGCGTGGGGCCGGGCGCTGCCTGCACCACCCGCGGCGTGCTGGGCGTGGGCGTTCCGCAGGCCACCGCGATCAGCGACGTTGCCGGCGCACGGGCGCAGCACCTGCTCGAGACCGGCGAGCGCGTCGCCGTGATCGCAGATGGCGGCATGCGCACCGGCGGCGACATCTCCAAGGCAATCGCGTGCGGCGCGGATGCGGTGATGATCGGATCGCCGCTCGCGCGGGCCCATGAGGCACCGGGCAAGGGCTACCACTGGGGCATGGCCACCTTCCACCCGTCGCTGCCGCGCGGTGCGCGGGTGCAGGTGGAGCAGGTGGCGTCGCTCCACGAGATCGTGCTCGGCCCGGCGCACGAGAACGACGGAACCCTGAACCTGATGGGTGCGCTGCGCACGAGCATGTCGACATGCGGCTACCAGACGATCCAGGAGTTCCAGAAGGCGGAGATCGTGCTCGCCCCGGCGATCCAGACCGAAGGCAAGCACCACCAGCGAGCACAACGCGTAGGGATGGGCTGATGACGGACGCACCGGTGCTCGACCTCGCAACCGACACGGCGGCGGACTCGATCCGGGAGCGCCCCGTCGTCGTCCTCGACCTCGGAGGCCAGTACGCACGGCTGATCGCTCGACGCGTGCGCGACCTGGGCAGCTACAGCGAGGTCGTGCGCGGCTCGATCACCGCCGACGAGCTGCGTGCGATACAGCCGAGCGCGGTGATCCTGTCGGGCGGCCCTGCAAGCGTGTACGAGCCGGGCGCGCCCGACGTGGATCCGGAGGTGTTCGAGCTCGGCACGCCGGTGCTCGGCATCTGCTACGGCATGCAGCTGATGGCGCGCACGCTCGGTGGCGAGGTCGCCAAGCTGCGCAATGCCGCTGAATTCGGCGGCACCGACCTGACGCGTGGCGGCAGCGGCGGACGCCTGCTCGACGTGCTCGACGCAGAGCAGGTGGTGTGGATGAGCCATCGCGATGCGGTGACGCGCGCTCCCGACGGTGCGACCGTCACGGCGTCGACTGCGCAGACGCCGATCGCCGCGTTCGAGGACGAGGCCCGACAGCTCTACGCGGTGCAGTTCCATCCGGAGGTGGTCCACACCGCCCACGGGCAGGCCGTGCTCGAGCGGTTCGTGCACGGGATCGCGAAGGCTCCGGCCACGTGGGATCCCGAGCACGTGATCGAGGAAGCGGTGGCGCGGATCCGTGCGCAGGTCGGCGAGACCGGTCGCGTGCTGTGCGCGCTGAGCGGCGGGGTCGACAGCTCGGTCGCGGCGATGCTCGTGCATCGAGCGGTCGGCGATCGACTGACGTGCGTGTTCGTCGACCACGGGCTGCTGCGCGAGGGCGAGGCCGAGCAGGTCGTCGCAACGATGGACGGGCGCTTCCACGTGCCGCTCGTGCACGTCGATGCGAGCGATCGGTACTTCGAGCTGCTCGCGGGGGTCGACGATCCCGAGCGCAAGCGGGCGATCATCGGCGAGACGTTCATCCGGGTGTTCGAGGAACAGGCCGAGCAGATCGCGAGCGACGGCGGCGAGCCGGTGCGGTTCCTGGTGCAGGGCACGCTCTACAGCGACGTGATCGAGAGCGGCGGCGAGCATGGCGTTGCGTCGAACATCAAGAGCCACCACAACGTGGGCGGGCTGCCCGACGACATGGTGCTCGAGCTCGTGGAGCCGCTGCGCCTGTTGTTCAAGGACGAGGCCCGGCGCGTGGGCGAGGCGCTCGGGCTGCCGCACGAGATGGTGTGGCGCCAGCCGTTCCCCGGTCCGGGGCTGGGGATCCGGATCATCGGCTCGATCGATCGCGAGCGCGTGCGGATCGTGCGCGCGGCCGACGCGATCCTGCGGGCCGAGGTCGCGGCAGCAGGGCTCGACCAGGCGATCTGGCAGTACTTCACGGTGCTGCTTGCCGACGTGCGTTCGGTGGGCGTGCAGGGTGATGCGCGCACGTACGCGCACCCGATCGTGATCCGCGCCGTGACGAGCGACGATGCGATGACCGCCGACTGGGCCCGCATTCCCGACGAGGTGCTCGCGAAGATCTCGACCCGGATCGTGGGCGAGGTCGACGGCGTGAACCGCGTGCTCGTGGACGTGACCAGCAAGCCGCCGGGAACGATCGAGTGGGAGTGAATCCACCGCCGCCGGAGGCCGCCGGCAACGACCTGCTCGACGCGTTCGCTCGTCGCCACTTCGGCAACCTCGACGAGTTGAGCGGCAACGGGCTCAGCGAGCTCGCCGATCGGATCCGCGCCTGGATGGTCGACCACGACGTGGTGTTCGCAGGCGCACCGATCCCGTTCGCCATGGCACCGCACTGCCTGGACGCGCCGACGATGGATCGCGTGCGGCACGCGGTCGAGGTGCTCACGCGCGTGCTCGACCGGTTCTGCAGCGCGTACCGGACCGATCCGGCGCTCGCGCACACGCTCGGCCTGCCGCCGGCCGAGGACGACCTGATCCGGATCGAGCCGACGCTCGACGACCCGCTCCAGCTGTGTCGGCTGGATGCGTTCCTGATGCCTGACGGGAGCGTGCAGTTCCTCGAGTTCAATGCCGAGAGCCCGGCGGGGATCGGCTACACCGACGTGATGTTCGACGGCCTCTACGAGCACTTCGACGCGCTGCACGATCCGTCGAGCGGCATGAAGGTCACGTACGAGCGGATCACCGGGCACCTGATCGATACCGTGCGCGAGGTCGAGGCGCGGTGGCGCGAGTGGACGACCGGGCCGGAGGGTCCGGGGCGCGCGATCGGCATCCCGGAGCGATGTGATCGCCCGCGCGCCGTGCTGGTCGATACCGCCGGAAGCCCGAGCGTGCCGGAGTTCGAGATCATCTGTCGTGCGCTCGCCGCAGCGGGGTTCGATGCTGCGCACGCGAGCCTCGACGACCTGCAGCGCATCGACGGACGGCTCTGCGCACACGGCACGCCGATCGACGTGGTGTACCGGCGCGCGCTCGTGGAGGACGTGCTCGACCCGCACGCCTCCCCCGGCGCGTCCGCACTGATCGCGGCGGTGCGCGAGGGCGCAGTGGCGATGCTCAATCCATTCCCCGCGCGCGTGGCCAACAACAAGAAGCTGCTCGCGCTGATCGGCGCGCCGGAGTTCGCGCACCTGCTGGCCGACGACGAGGAGCGACGGGTCGTGCAGGAGAGCATTCCGTGGACACGGATCCTCGCGACCGGCGGCACGTCGCTGCCCGACGGTACTGCCGGCGACCTGCCCGCGTTCGTGAGCGCGAATCGCGAGGGGCTCGTGCTCAAGCCCGCGAGCGACTACGGCGGCCACAACGTGCACCTGGGCGTGAACACGCCGCAGCACCAGTGGGACGCGATCGTGTTCGCGCACGCCGGCACCGGCGACTGGATCGTGCAGCAGTACCTCGACGTGCCGTCGGGGACGTTTCCGGCGATCGTGGATGGTCGCCTCGTCGTGCGCGAGCGCCACTTCAACATCAACCCGTTCGCGATCGGCGGGCGCTACGCCGGCATGATCACGCGCACCTCGTCCGAGCCCGTGATCAACGTCTCCGCCGGTGGCGGCCTGCTCCCCTGCGTCTGCGTCGAGCCTGCCTGACCGGTCAGCGCCGCTCCACCGCGTCGACGTACCGCCAGAGCAGCAGGACCGGGACGCTGCCGATCAGTGCGACGAGCACGCCGGACGAGATCGAGACGATCGCGATCCGGGTGCGGGCATCGTCCGCTGCGGCGGTGACCTGCGCGCCTCGCTCGCGGATCCGGTCACCCGCGGCGCCGGCGCCCGAGCCGACCAGCGGCAGCGAGTCGAACGCCGACACGGTCTTGCCGGTGCGCTCGAGCGCGACCCCGGCGGTGTCGAGCGCGTCGCCCGTGTCGCGCAGCTGCCAGGTCGACAGGGCGACCAGGATGCCGAGCACCACGCACAGCGCGGTCCAGGCGAGCGCGGCGCGGCGCATGCCTCGTGCGGTTGCGAGCGAGCTTCCCATCAGTCGTCGTCCTTTCCCTGTCGCTTCATGATCCCGGCCAGCGCGAGCGGCATCACCACCGGCCGCACGAGCAGCGTGTCGAGCAGCACGCCAACGCCCAACGCCACCGCGATCTGCCGGAACGACTCCAGGTCGACGATCGCGAGCAGCGCGAACGTCGATGCGAGCACGAGACCGGCGAGCACGATCGAGGGCGCTGCATCCCGGATACCCGCCCGCGCGGCCGCCAGTCCCTCGCGACCCTCGTCGCGTGCTCGCCGGATCGAGCTGCCCATGAGCACGCCGTAGTCGGCGCCGATGCTCAGCAGCAGCACGAACGTGGCGACCGGCACGAAGAACGTGATGCCGTCGCCGACGCCCCACGTGCGGTCGTACACCGCGAGCGCCCCCAGCGCCGCTGCCGTGGTGACCAGGCTCGACGCCACCACGACGAGCGACATCCTGATCGACCGCAGGAACACGAGCAGCACCATGATCTCGAACGGCACGAGGAACGCCGCGATTCGCAGCAGGTCGTGGTCGAGCTCGTCCACCACTCGCTCGACGACCGCTGTGTCGCCGGCGATGCGGAGCGTCGAGTCGGCGAGACCGGCGTCGTCGAGCGCCGTTCGCAGCTCCGGCCTGAGGCGATCGAGCACCTGCACGGCGGTGCCGGTGTAGGCGTCCGCATCGAGCACCACGACCAGGCGCGCGTGTCGCCCGTCCGTCGTGACCAGCACGCCACGCGCGGATTCGCGCATGACCTGCGCCGCAGCACGAGGCGCCGGGATCGGCGCGTCGACCTGGTCGTCGTCGCTGCTCGAACCGGTGGCGTCGCTGCCGGGCTCGTCGCTGCCCGACCCCTGCGTGCCGGCGCCGAGCAGCTCGAGCTGCAGCAGCGCCGCCTCGTCGCCCAGTCCGGCGCGCTCGATCGTTGCCCGCACGACGTCCGGGCCGAGCACTCCGGCGACCCCGTCGAGCTTCGCCGCGGCATCCGAGAAAGCCGCCAGCTCCGACTCGCGCTCGTCCAGCCGCTCGCCGTCCACCACGAGCAGCGTCGGCGAGAGGATCCCTGGCGCGAACCCTGCGGCGGCGTCGCGCGCGCCGATCGAGACCGGGTCGTCGTCGGGCAGTCCCGTCACGACGTTGAACCCGGTGGGCGCGCTGCGCGCCTCGAGCCCGAGCACCACCAGGCCCGCCACGGTGACGACGACGACCAGCGTCGCCACGACCGGTCGACCGAGCAATGCCGCGAGCCGGCGAGTCAGGCGCACGCGCCCGCGAAGCGACTCGGGGCTGCGCGGCCATGCGAGCCGCGGGCCGAACGCGGCGACCAGCGCCGGGACGAGCACCATTCCGATCAGCATCGCCACCACGACCGACGCGACGAGCGCCGGCGCGAACGCGCGGATGAACGCGGTGCGGGCAAGCAGCAGCGACGTGGCACCGAGCGCGGTGGTGATGCCGGCGGTCATCACCACCGGACTGGTCGTCGCGATCGCGCGCAGCGTGGCGTCGACCGGATCGCTGCCTCGTTCGACCAGGCGACGCCATGCGGCGATGTGAAACAGCGCATAGTCGGTGGCCACGCCGATCGCCACCACGAGCACCACCGGCAGCACCTCAGCGGGAACCGCCACGCCGGTACGCGCGGCAAGCGCCGCGAGCACCTCGAGCAGCACGAGCATCGTGGTGCCGATCGTCGCGAGCACGATCAGCGGCGGCGCGAGCGATCGGAACCACGCCAGGGTGATCAGCACGAGCACGACGATCGACGCGAGCTGCAGCGGATCCAGCGAGCCGCGGATGATGCGCCCCGTCTGCAGCTGTGCGGGGATGCCGCCGGTGACGTGCACGTCGCCCGGTCCACGCTCCCGAGCCTGCTCCGCGACGCGCTTCGCAGCGCGCTCGCGTGCGTGCAGCGAGGAGTCGGGATTGCCGACGAGGTTGAGCAGCACGGTCGTCGACGACTCGCTGCTTGCCGGGAACGCGCCGAGCGTGTTCACGTACGGAAGCTGGAACGCGATCGCCGGCTCCGGCGGATTCCCGGCCGCGGTCGCGCGGCTGGCATCCACCGCTGCGGTCACGTCGGCCTGCTGCAGCGTGCGCGACACGCCGCCGGGGTCGTGACGCACGACCTGCTCGCGAGCGGTGAGCGGGATCCGGAACAGGCGCACCGACTCGAGCTCCGTCGCGAGCTCCGGGGCATCCGCGGGCGCCAGCTCGCGCAGCGACAGACCGTCGCGTCCGAACGACGGAACGCCGTCGTGCACGAGCCATGCCGACCCGACCAGCCAGCACAGCAGGATCGGCCAGCGCAGCAGGCGCACGGCGCGCGCGTGCACGCGTGCAGGGAGCGCCACGCCATGCAGCGGATCGGAGGAGGTGGGCGACGCCATGTGTCTCACCTTCCCGATTCGGGGTGGCGCGCCACGTATGCACGGAAGCCGCGGATTTCGCGGGCTGCGTACATACGTCCGGCGACCACGGGCGCGCACGGCGTTCGATTCGCCACGTTCGCGGGTTTTCCACAAGCGCGCGAGCGCGCGATACGCGAGGATGGGAGCGTTCGATCCCTGTACTGGAGGAGTGCACCCCATGCCGATCATCCCGCTCGAGGACTTCAGCCCGCTCAAGCTCGGCCTGCAGGTCGACGACAACGCGACGCGCTTCTCCAACTACTTCCACGTGCTGCGCGAGACGATCCACTGGAGCAACGGCTGGCTTCCGCTGGAAGCCTCCTTCCACGCCAAGTACGTGCTCGGCGAGGACCTGCACGACGACGCACGCGGCCAGGTCAAGGTGCGCCGACGCATCTACGAGCTGCGCGCGAACGAGGACTGGCCCGGCGCACCGAGCGACGAGCTCGCCGCGCAGCTCGACCGACTCGCCGACGCAGCAGGCCCGGCCGAGCTCGCCCAGGTGATCTACGGCCAGCTCAAGCCCGCGCTGATCCGGGCGCTCGAGATCCACCTCGATGCCGTCGACCGGATCACCGACGAGGTCTCGTACATCGTGATCGAGCACCTGCTGCGCCGCCAGCGCGCGCACGTGGAGCGCGCCGGTCGCTACTGGAACATCACGCCCGAGGAGCCCTTCTGCGACGACATGGGCGCGCTCGAGATCCGCAAGCGCGAGACCCGCGACCTGAAGATCCTGCCGCGTCTGGACGAGCCGGCCCGCGACGAGGGAATCGAGATCACGCCCGAGGGCGATCCGTACCTGGGCGAGGAGCTCTACGTCAACGGCGACGAGAACCACGTGCCGACCGAGCGCGTCGAGCAGCAGCACTTCTTCCACGGCCTGATGGACGCGGAGCTGTGTGCTGCGGAGCTGATGGCGCGCAACAGCCACGAGCACCCCGAGATGCCGTGGGACTTCCACGTCGACATGGCTCGGCAGACCTGGGACGAGCTGCGCCACGCGCGCGTGCACGAGGTGCTGATGAAGTCCGAGCTCGGCTGCGAGTGGGGCGACTTCCCGATCGGCTTCGAGTACTTCAAGTCGATCTACGCATACGACCTGCTCGGCCGGCTGTGCCTGTTCAACGGCACGAGCGAGCAGAAGGCGATGTGGCGACACTCGCACCGACGTCAGGTGCTGCTCGACCTGGGTCAGGAGAACGTCGCGAAAGTGTTCGACTACCTGCTCGCCGACGAGGTTCCGCACGTGCACAACGGCGTGCGCTGGGGCACGCACCTGCTCGATGGCGACCCCAAGGCGTACCGCGCCAAGGTGCAGGAGCTGCGCGAGGGCCTCGACCGGACCGGCCAGCCGGTGAATCCGCCTGCCGCATCGGCCACCTGATACGGGTCGTCGCTAGCCGCCGGCCTGAGTCGCATCCCCGGGCCCCGCGCCCAGGTGGACCTTCAGTCGCAGCACGCGCACGGCGGCCTCGTCCAGTCGAGCCCGTGACAGGCGCCCGTCACGCACGGCCGCCACGAGCTGCGCTCGGCACCGAAGCGCGTCCGTGAGCGATCCGGTGAGCAGCGCGATGTCGGCACCTGCGCGGATCACCTGGACGCAGCCGACGGGCACGCTCGTTCGCGCCGCTGCGCCGAATCCGTCAGCGTGCAGCGAATCGGTGATCGCCACGCCGTCGAAGCCAAGGTCGCGTCGCAGCATCCGGTACACGGCAGGGCTCGTGGACGCAGGTCGTCGTCGATCGATCCATCGATACACGCCGTGCGAGACCATCACGGATTCGGTCCCCGCCGCGACCGCCGCCTGGAACGGGCGCAGATCGAAAGCAAGCTGGGTCCGCGTGCGCGTGATCGTGGCGAGTGCGTCGTCGCTGTTGACGCTTGCGCCACCGAAGCCGGGGAAGTGCTTGACCGCCGCGGCAACCGACGACGACTGGAGCCCGCGAACGAACGCAGCAACGTGCCGCGACACGAGGAAGGACGAACGGCCGAAGCTGCGCTCGCGCATCACGCGACGCGGGCCCTCGTCGAGGTCGGCCACCGGCGCGAGGTCCATCGTGATGCCGAGCCGGCGCAGCGCAACCGCAGTCGCGGCGGCCTGTCGCTTCGTCACGTCGACGCGATCGAGCGCGCCCAGCCGCGGGTGCGAGTTGAACGGCGGCGCCGTGGGGATCCGCTTGACCACGCCACCTTCCTGGTCGATCGAGACGAGCATGTCGAACGACCCGGCGCTGCCGGCGCGGGCGGCCGCCTGCGCCGATCGGAGCAGTCGGGTCAGCTGCGCGCGCGACCGGTAGTTCTCGCCGAACACGATCACGCCGCCCGGGCGCAGGCGCGCGAGCTGGCGGCGCGTCCGAGACGTGAGCACGGCGCCGCGCTCGCCCGGAAGCGAGGTCATCACGACCTGCCCGGCCCGGTCCACCAGCGACAGCTCGTCGAGCGCCGCGCTGGCCACGGCGGTCGCCGGATCATCGACCTCCGGTGCCCCGAACGCGATCGTCGGGGCCGGCACGGCCGCAAGCCCGATCGCCGCTGCCACCACCGCTGCTGCGAGCGCTGCGCGAGCTGTGCGGTCGAATCGGCGGGCATCCATCGCGTCGATGCTACCGCCACCTGCATGATCCATGCATGGTTTCCGCCCGATCAGGGAGGATGCGTGCATGTGGGCAGGAACGATCGACCGACCGGGCGCGCGCGAGCGCGTGCCGGCACCAGCAGCGCCACCGGCTCCCGGTGCATGGCGCACTCGTGGTTCCGGCATGGCCGCGGCAGGCGTGCAGCCGGCATCGGCACCGATCCCGGGGCCGGAGCTTCCCGCGGTGCCGGGTCGTCATCCAGCGCTGCCCTCCCCGCCGCCGTCGCTCGCCGAGCTCGGACACATCGCGGACTCGGCCCCCGTCGGCTGGCGCTTCACGCCCGGCTCGCACCCGTCGACGATCCGCAACGCGCACTACGGCAACACGCGAGCGCAGCTCGCCTATGCGCTGCAGCATGCCTACAACTCCGTCGAGGGTGACGTTCGCGTCCGCGACGGGCGAGCGGTGATGCAGCACGATCCGCACGGCCGCGCCGACCTCACGTTCGCGCAGTGGGCCACGACGATGGCACGTGCCGGGCGGCACCTGCGCATCGACGTGAAGGAGCATGCCGCGATCGGCGAGATCACGAACACCCTCGAGCAGCTCGGCGTGCCGGGCGGATCGGTGACGTTCAACGTCGGCATCGACATGCCGTGGAGCTCGGGCTTCCAGGTCGACGAGGTGCGGCAGCTGCGAGACCGGTTCCCGGGCTGCTGGATCACGCTCAACCTCCCCGTCCCGCTCGGCCCCGGGTACGTGCTCGCGTCGCGCGCCGCGCGCGAGATCGGCGGCGATCACCTCGGCGTGGCGGTGATGGCGGGACTCGTGCACCGCAGCGACATCGAGTACCTGCGCCGCAGCTTCGACGTGGTCAACGTCTGGAACGTTCCGGGGCTGCTGGGCGTGGATCCCGAGCGCGATGCACCCAAGCTGCGCGCGATGGGCGCGAACGGGATGCTCGACCTGCGTCGCGCCGACGATCCGCTCGCCAAGCCCTGAGTCCCGCCCACACCGAGTTTCGCATGTCATGGTCGGAAACCGACACTCACATGCGAAACTCCGGCCGGACCGTGCGAAACTCCGGCCGGACCATGCGAAACTCCGGCCGGACCGTGCGAAACCCCAACCGGACCGTGCGAAACTCGCCGGTCGGGACGGAGGAGCCCCCGGACGCGAACGGGGCCGCGACACTGGTCACGGCCCCGGGCAACGAGAGCGGGTAGCGGGAATCGAACCCGCAATTAGAGCTTGGGAAGCTCTCGTGATACCACTTCACCATACCCGCAGGTGAGCATCATCCTAGGCCCTCCCGGCAGCGATTGCCACCCGAAACCTGTGCCCACATGCACAGGGGGCGCATCCGTCCGGATGCGCCCCCCGCGTAAATCCGTCGAGCGAGCAACAAGGCTCGATCGCCGGTATGTCGTCTTCCAGGCTCAGACGGCCTGGACGTCGGTGGCCTCCGGGCCCTTGCGACCCTCGCCGACCTCGAACTGGACCTGCTGGCCCTCGTCGAGCGACCGGAAGCCACTACCGGAGATGTTGCTGAAATGCACGAAGAGGTCCTTACCGCCGTCTTCGGGGGTGATGAATCCATACCCCTTCTCGCCGTCGAACCACTTCACCGTGCCACGTGCCATGTTGCGTACCGCTTTCTGTGTGTTGCAGCGCCGTGCCCTGGCCGGGCACGATCGCCTGTTCCGATGCGCGGTCGCGCACCGTTACCTGCAGCATACCCGGGCGACCCGGTCGACTCGATCAGTGGATGGTGCGGTTTTCGGCAGACTTGCGCGAAAGCGGCCGCGAGAATCCGTACGCAACCCTTACATGCTGGGCGACCATGGATGCCGATGAACTTTCTGATGGATGGGATCCGGGACGGTGACGACCCGGCAGGCGTGGGTGCCGGCAACCGCCGACCCGCCACGCCTGCCGACGACGCAGCGATGGCGCGAGCCACGCGCTGCTTCACGTTCCTGCGGAGCGTCCCCATCCTGTTCGAGATCGACGACACGGCGCTCTGGGAGATCGCGCTCAGCGCCGAGGAGCGCGAGTTCGACCCCGGCGCCCGGATCGTCACGCAGGGCGACCGCACGCCCGAGTCCGACCACGGCTTCTACGTGATCCGGTCCGGCAGCGCCGACGTGCTGCGCCAGGACCGCTCCGGAGGCGAACGCGTGGTCGCACGCCTGTCGGTGGGCTCCTACTTCGGCGAGCTCGGGCTGCTCACGAACCAGTCACGCAACGCCACCGTCCGCGTGCACGGCTCGCTGCCGCTCCAGGCCTACGCGTTCGACGCGCTCACCTTCCATAGCCGGATCGCCGAGCACGTGCTCGTGTTTCGCATCCTGCGTGATCGCGAGCGCCGCCTGTCGCGCGGGCGCACCGACGGGCGCGGGCGACTGCGGATCAAGGAGCTCGACCTGCTGCGTCGCCTGCCGGGCCCCGACCTGGAGTTCATCCTCGACCACGCCGAGCACCGCTGGTTCCCGGAGCGCTCGTCGATCATCCAGCAGGGCGATCCGGGCGACCGCTTCTACATCCTGCTCGAGGGGTCGGTGCGCGTCGTGCGCGACGGCGACGTCGTGGCCGAGCTCGGGCCCGGCGACTTCTTCGGCGAGACCGCGCTGCTGCTCGACATGCCTCGCAACGCGACGGTCCAGGTCGACCGGCACGCGCTGACGTGGTCGATCACGCGCGCTGCGTTCCAGCGCCTCGTCGGCGGCTACCTGCTCGGCAATCCGCAGACGCAGCACGAGATCCTGCGGCGCATGCGGACCGTGCTGCCGCCCGAGGACCGCGGCTGACCGCTCAGCCCAGGTAGTCGTTGCTCGCAATGCTCGCGCGACTACGTCGCCACTCGGAAGCGAGAGCAAGCTCTCGCTTCACTCGTTCCTAGTAGTCGTCGCCGTAGCTCGTGGCGAGCGACGACGGAGCGCCGACGTACGGCGTGGTCACGCCGCTGCCGTAGCCGAACGAGTCGAACGCGCTGTCGGAGAAGCCCGGAACGTCGGAGCCGAACAGGCCCGCGGCGAGCACGTCCTCGTAGCCCGCGGCCGGGTACGCGCCGGCGCCGGATGCGCCGTAGCCGCTGGTCAGGTACGCGTCGGGGTCGCCCGCCTTGGCTCGACCGTCGGAGTACCCGGCGGCGTAGCCCTCGCGCGAGGCCTGTCGTCGTGCTGAGTTCACCTGGGCCTTCGCGCGCACGCCCGCCTCGCGGCGACCCTGCTGCGCGCCCTGCGAGTAGCCGGCGGACTGGCCGCGAACCAGGCCGTCCTGCGCGGCGAGCGCCGCGTTGCGGGCCACGTCGTCGCGACCGAGCACGTCGTGCCGCGCGATCGCCCAGCCAGCGAACGCGCACACCACGGCCACGATGAGCGCGACGAGCGCCCATGCTGCGATGTCGGTACCGCCCGATCGTGCGGGGGCGGGAGCTGCGTGCTGGTACGTGGTCATGTCGGTGCGGCCCTTCGGTCGACGCATGGAGTTGGCGCCCGCACTGGCGCGGGCCGTTGGATCGTAGGCACCCGGATGCCCTGTGCACCGGGTTCGGCTGCCGGCGTGGCCCGCGTCGGACTCGTCGATGGCCGCGCCCGCACGCTGCCGTCGCGGGCATCACGTCGACGCGTGCGACCGCGGCCGCGCCATCGAAGAAAACACGGGGGCCCGCCGCCTCCCCTGGTCGACGGGCCCCCCGCGTGGCGCGATCCGCGCCAAGCCTCCCCGGTTCTCGCGGCGCAGCCTCCCGCTGCTAGCCGCGGAACCGGTGTGTCCAGCCGCCGTCGACGAGCGCGCGCAGCCGCTCATGGCGGTTGCTCGTGCGCAGCTCCACGACGGATGCGCCGGCGTCCTCCTCCAGGTACTGGCGTCGGAGCGGCGATCGCACGCCCTTCTCCAGGTCCCGTCCCTTGAGCACGTGGCCGAAGAAGCGACCGTCCCGTTCCAGCACCGCGGCAGCGCCGACGCGGTCCCCACGCGTCATCACACCGAGCTCGAACATCGCTTCTCGCAGCGTCGCGTACCCGTCGCGCGCACCGAGCCGGCCTCCCGTGACCAGCTGCACGTGCGTCGTGAAGGTGACGTGGTCCTCCCGGTCGAAGATGCGGATCTTGGCCCGAGCGACGTTCCGGCTGGCATCCGGAAGCTGCGCTGCGTCGGCCGTGCCGGCCGGCGCTGCGGTCAGTGCGGTGGCTGCGGGCAGCCCATGTGTGGCGATCTGCATCGTGGCGTCCTTTCCACGTCGATCCTCGAAACGAGGGTGCATCCCTGCGATGCGAAAGGTACCGACCACCCCTCGATAAATCCAATAATGGAAAGCAACACATGGCATAATCTGAGTTATGGGCAGCCGTGCATCGACCGCACGGGGCCCCGCACGCCATGGCCGACATCCACCTCCTGCGCACGTTCCTCACCGTCTACCGATCCGGCACGTTCACCCGTGCCGCCGCCGAGCTGCACCTCACCCAGCCCGCGGTGAGCATGCAGATCCGGGCGCTCGAGGGGCAGGTCGGCAAGCCGCTGTTCCGCCGACAGCCGCGCGGCGTGGTCGCCACCGCCGCCGGCCGCGAGCTCGCCCACGCCGTCGCCCCGCACGTCGACGCGCTCGAGGGCGCGCTCGAAGGCCGCGACCGCACCGCCCCCGCCGTGGGCGACACCGTCCACGTCGGCGGCCCGGAGGAATTCCTCGGCGTGCGCGTCTTCCCCGAGCTCGCACCGATGATGCAGGACGGCCTGCGCGTGCGCATGTACTTCGGAACCGACGCCCCGGTGCTCGACCGACTCGCTGCCGGCGAACTCGACCTCGCGGTGCTCACCGTCGACACCCGCCGACGCGGCATCGAGACGCAGCCGCTCTGCTTCGAGTACCTCGACCTGGTCGGCACGCCCGAGTGGCGCGAGCGGCTCGGCCCGATCGAGCAGGGCGAGGCCGGCGCCGCCGCGCTCGCCGACGTCCCCGTCGCGGCCCACGACGAGGAGCTGCCGCTGATCCGCATCTACTGGCTCACGGTGTTCCACAGCCCACCCCACCTGCAGGCCCTGCTCGTCGCCAACAGCCTTCGCGCCACGCTCCAGTTCGCGCGCCGCGGGATCGGCGTGACCGTGCTGCCGTCCCACACCACCTCGGATGCGGTCGAGCGCGGCGAGCTCGTGCGCCTGCTCACGCCCACCGCACCGGTCCGATCGAGGCTCTACCTCGCCTGGCGAGCGGGGTCGCTGCGTCGAGTCGCGCTCGCGCGGGTACACGAACGCATCGCTCGCGCCGCGCGCGAGTGGTGAACCCGATCCACGGCCCCGACCATGGAGTGGCATGACCATGTGGACGATCGGCGAAGACGAACAGGGCGGCGCCGCCAAGGCCCCGTCACGACCAGACTGCCCCGGCTGCGGCGAACCGGACCTGCACGGCGACGACTTCTGCCATGAGTGCGGGCACTCCTTCGAGCATCTCGCACGGGGCGACGACGACCTGGGCGACGAGCTCGGCGGCCCGTGCCCGATGTGCGCGACCGGGCAGCTCGCGGAGCTCGAGTACGGTCGCACGCAGTGCGACTCGTGCGGCTACACCGCGCGCGACGAAGGCTGACGCACCGCGCCGCTCACGCCGTCAGGCGGCGGCGCCGTGGCACTTCTTGTACTTCTTGCCGCTGCCGCACGGGCACGGATCGTTTCGACCGACCGTCGATGCGGGTCCGACCGGCACGAGCTCCGGCCCCTCCTCCTCGACCACCGAGTGGAAGCGCCATGCGCCGTCGACGCGAACGAACCTCGCGCGCTCGACGTGGTCGACCTGCTGCGTGCCCACCTTGTAGCGCGCACGGAAGTCGACGATGCCCTCGTCGTCGCCTGGACCGCCGTCCACCGTGTCGCGCACGCGCAACCCGAGCCACTCCGATCCGGTCGCCCACGACTCGACGTCGTCGCGCTTCACCTCGTCGACGGTGTCGGGGTGATGGCTGTCCATGATCCAGTCGATGTCGGCCGTGACGAACGCGCTGTAGCGCGAGCGCATCAGCTCCTCGGCGGTCGCAGCCTCACGCTCACGCGTGATCACGGGCTGGCAGCATTCGGCGAAGTCGCGGCCGGAGCCGCAGGGGCATGGTTCCATGCCCGGCACACTACCCGAACGCTCGCGCGCGCACGAGAGGCCCTGCTCAAGGACGCCACCGATTCGGCCGATGCATGCAGGGATCCAGCCCCGCCCACGAGGAACGGACCCAGGCCCGATGGTCGCACCACAGCTCCGATCCACACGCGCGCGCCATGCCGAGCGCGGCTTCACGGTGGTCGAGATGATGGTCGTGCTGCTGATCGCGCTGATCCTGATGGGCCTCGCGATCATCGCGTTCCGGGGCGCCAAGTCGTCGACGTACGCCAAGGAGACCGTGGCCGCCGGCAGCACCTACGTGCAGGCGGTGTCGGGCTTCCAGTCCGACCACGCGAACAAGAACCCGACCAGCGCCGACCTGGTGAACGCATCCCAGCCGGGCATGGGCTTCAAGAACCTGCTCGGCAAGCCGTACACCGCGCAGCCCGATGCGGTTGCGAACGGTCGCATCGGCGTGTCGTTCAACGCGAACTGCGGTACCGCGGCAACCGCGCCGAGCGGCTCGTCCAACGAGCGCGGGTGGATCTCGATCTGTCCGGTCGGCGCCGGCCCCGACTTCGGGATCCGCGTGCTGGCCCGAGGCTCCGACAACCAGTGGAACGGCGAGAAGTACACACTGTGCTGGCTGGGGAGCACGGCAAACGCACCTCGCTGCTGACGATCTTCCGGTTCGTGGCCGCCTCGGGACGATGCCCGTGGCCGTTTTTGCCGCATTTTTCCAATTGCTTCCGATGTTTTTCTTGACATCCGGTCATTCAGGTGGAAATATTCCATCCGCAAGGACGCACCCCCTCCCCAGGAGCGAACGACCATGATCACCGCAGCAGGCACGATGAAGCCGCTTCCGGTCCGACCCACGGAGCCCGTGGGCGCCCGCATGCTGGCGCCGCTGCCGCAGCTTCGCGCTGCACAGACGATGCATCCCCTCCCTGTCCCCACCCCGGAGCCCGTCGACATGGTCGACGCGATCCGGACCGCCGCGTACCAGCGCATGCTGGAACGCCACGGCGTGCAGGCGTGACCGCCGCCGGGGGCGGCTGATCCGACCGTCCCCACCCTCGCAGCGCGAGCCGCACGCACGCCCCTCCCCAGCCGATGGCTGCCACTCGAGCGAGTGGCGGCCATCGACTCTTCTGGGATGATCACCGCGATGCCGACCGCCCGGCCCGCACCCGAACTCGTCGCACGCGACCTTCGCGACGCGCCGGCGATCCCCGCCGACCCACGCCCCGGCACGCGCCCGCTCGACCAGACCGCGCTCGGCGCGCTCGGCATCGAGCTGCTGCACTGCGGCCCCGACCACGTGGCGGTACGCGTCGCGCTGCCCGCGCACGCCGGTGGTGGCTTCGGCCCGTTGCTCGTCGCGGCCGAGACCGCCGCGTCGACCGCAGCCAACCTGCGCTGCGGCCCCGAGCAGCGCGCGTTCGGCGCCGAGCTCGATGCTGCATCGCTCACGCCGGATGCGGCATCGACGCGCGCAGTCGTGGTCGCGACCGAGCTCGCGATCCACGAAGACCGCCACGTCTGGCGGATCACGGCATGGGGCGACGACGACCAGCAGCTGCTCGAGGCACGCTGCACGCTTGGAGTCGTGGCCGCGCCACGCGACTGACGTCAGCCGAACGCGGCACGCATCTGCGCGGCGTGCTCGGCGAGCGGGATCGCATCGAGGTCGATCGTGGCGAGGAGCTCGTCGATCCATTCGCGAGCCTCGACGGTCGCCGCCGCAAGCGTGTCGCTCGACGCGCATGCGATCGGCACGAGTCGTCGAGCCACCTCGTCGGGCAGCTCGTCGTGCAGGTAGCGCTGGTCGAAGTCGAATCGCAGCGGTCGATGCCGAATCCCCAGCAGCGTGACGAGCGGCTTCACGAGCAGTGCCTGATGCATGGCCTGCGCGTCGAGCGCACGACCTCGTGCGAGCTCCTTCGCGGGAAACTCGGCGAGCATCGCATGGCGTTGCTCGATGGTCGCGAACGCCTCTGCGATCCGTGACGCGTGGGCCTCGAGATCGAGCGTGGACTGCGCCCGACACGACTCGAGCAGCGCGTCAGGGTCGTAGATCGGCAGCGCGCGACCGTGCCGCTCGGGCAGCAGCAGCTCCTGCCACTTGTCGGCCTGCGCCTCGAGCTCGATCACCGACACGTCGAGCATGCAGATCAGCGACGGGTCTGCATCCTGCGGCTCGCGCCAGAACTGCTGCACTCCGAAGAGCGACTCGCCGACGTACCAGGAACACAGCCCGTCGGTGACCGTCGCCAATGCCTCGTCGACTGCATCGAGCACTGCCGTGCCGGCACCGGCGGTGCACAACACCACCACGTCCAGGTCGCTGTGCTCGTCGGCGCGTCCGAATGCAGCGGAGCCCGCCTCCCACGCAGCGAGCGCATCGGTGCTCGCTTCGAGTGCTCGCACGACCGTGGCGCGCGCTCGCGCGGCACGCTCGCCGGGCGTCGGTGCGGCAACGCGCGCCGACGCCCGGTCGACGCTCGCCGTCACGCGTCGTCCTCGTCGCGGCGCTCCATCTTCTCGGGCGCGGTCACGCCGACCAGGTCGAGCGCGAGCGCCAGCACGCTTCGCGCTGCATCGACGGTTCGCAGGCGGCGCGCGGTGAGCGCCGGGTCGATGCCGTCGCCCATCACGCGGCAGTCGCGGTAGAACTTGGAGACGTCGCTCGCCAGCTCGCGAGCGTAGTGGTGCACGCGATGCGGCGCTCGGCGCTCGGATGCCTCCGCAACGACGTGCGGCAGCTCTCCGAGCCGCTTGATCACGCGCTTCTCGCTCTCGTGCAGCGGCTCGTCGCACGCGGCGAAGTCGCCGCCGGCGAGACCGGCGTCCTCGACGTTGCGACGGATCGAGCACAGTCGCGCGTGCATGTACTGCACGTAGAAGACCGGGTTGTCGTCGCTCTGCTCCGAGGCCTTGTCGAGGTCGATCTCGAGCTGCTGGTCGTGGCTTCGTTCGAGCATCCAGAAGCGGGTTGCATCGGCGCCGATGCGGTCGACGAGCTCGGCGGCGGTCACGAAGTCGCCGCGGCGCTTGCTCATCTTCTTCTGCTCGCCGGCCTCGGTGAGCGTGACCATCTGCATGATCACGATCTCGGTCGCGTCGGCGTCGTGGCCGAGCGCCTTGGCGGCGGCCTTCAGGCGCGCGATGTAGCCGTGGTGGTCGGCGCCGAGCACGTAGATCAGTCGACCGACGGAGCCGATGCGCTCGAACTTGTCGTCGAGGTAGGCGATGTCGGCCGCGAAATACGTCGGCACGCCGTTGGCGCGTCGGATCGCACGATCACGGTCGTCGCCCCACGTGGTGGTGCGCAGCAGGACCGCGCCGTCCTCGTCGTCGGTGTAGCCGGCCTTGGTCACCTTGTCGATGCCGGCGTCGACGGCGCCCGAGTCGTGGAGCGACTTCTCCGAGTAGAAGCGATCGAACGTCACGCCGAGCGCCTCGAGCGACTGGCGCATGCCGCCGATCATCGCGGCCACGCCGCGCTGGCCGAGCTCCGACGGATCGTCGCCCGCCTGCACGCCCAGCTCCGTCGCAAGCTCCGCGACGTACTCGCCCTGGTAGCCGTCCTCGGGCACCTCGCCACCGGTGGCGCGCGCGAGCAGCGACGCACCGAACAGCTCGACCTGGCGGCCGGCGTCGTTCACGTAGAACTCCGTGCGCACGTCATGCCCGGCGTGGCGCAGCACGCGCGCGAGCGAGTCGCCGTACGCTGCATGTCGAGCGCTGGCCGCGACCAGCGGACCGGTCGGGTTCGCGCTCACGAACTCGAGCAGGATCGGCTCGGCCTGCTCGCCGAGCACGCCCCTGCCGAAGTCCGAGCCGGCGTCGAGCGCGGCCTCGATCGTGCCGAGAAACCAGTCGTCGGTCATCCGTAGGTTGATGAAGCCCGGACCGGCGACCTCCACCGCTGCAACCCCGGGAAGCGTGCCGGTTCGCTCGGCGATCTCCTGCGCGACCTCGCGCGGACTGCGACGGAGCACCGGCGCGAGCATGAGCGCGGCGTTCGTCGCGAAGTCACCGTGCGACTCCTCGCGCGGGCGCTCCAGCTCGACGCGGGGCGTGCCCGCTGCGTCGCCCGCCTGGGCGATCTCGTCGACGATCGCCTGCAGTCCCTCATGCAGGCCCCTGAGTGCGGTGTGCATCGTTGTCGGCGTCATGCACGCGAGCCTATCGGCTTTTCGCCGGCGTCAGGCGCTCGCACGCGACGATCGTGCGCCGACCGTCTCGCGCCGGTCGTCGTCGCTGCCGCCGTCTCCCGGCGCGAACCGGACGATGAACGCAGCGCCACCGCTGGGCGTGGAATCCACGTGCGCGCTGCCGCCGTGCATCTGCGCGAACTGCGCGACGAGCGCCAGGCCGATGCCCGTTCCGGGAGCGTGGCCGAGCTCCGCATCGCCCCGATTGAACGGCTCGAACACCTGCTCGCGCTGCTCGAGGTCGATGCCCGGACCGTCGTCTTCCACCCGAAGCTCGAGCTGGTCACCCACGACGTGCGCGCGCACGCGAACGGGTGACGAGCCGGCGTACTTCTCCGCGTTGCCGATCAGGTTCTCGAGGATCCGCTCGACCTTCGGCGCATCGACGGGGAACACGATCGGCTCGAGGTCGAGCATGATCCGATCGGCGATCGGGGAGCGGTCGACCACGTCGCGCACGAGCGCCATGATGTCGGTCGGCTCGCGGTCGGCGCAGGTTCGTCCGCGTCGGAAGCGGTCGATGTCGAGCAGGTCGGCGAACAGTCGGCGCAGGCGCTCGGACTCTGCCGCGAGGTGGTCGATGATCTCGCGGCGCTGGTCCGGCTCCATCTCGTCGAACCGGTCCTGCAGGAGGATCGCGAAGCCGTGCACGGCGGTGAGTGGCGTGCGCAGCTCGTGCGACACGGCCGCGAGGATGTTGTTGCGCAGCTCGTCGATCTCGCGAAGCCGGTCCGCCGCGGCGCGCTCGACCTCCACCTCGGCGCGCAGCGCGTCCTCCGCACGCTTGCGCGACGTGATGTCGACCGTGATGCCCGTGAGCCGTTCCGGCTCGCCGTCGGCACCGGCGACGACACGCGCGCTCGAGTGCAGGATCGACGTGGACCCGTCGGGCAGCACGATCTCGTGGTCGATCTCGTAGGGCTCGCCCGTCTCGAGTGCGCGCGCGACGAGCTCCTGCATGCGATCGCGATCCTCCGGCCGGAGCATCGACTGGTAGCGCTCGTAGGTGACCGGACCGTCGTCGGGCCCCAGGCCGAAGATCTCGCGCATCCGCGGCGACCAGTGCAGCGAGTCGGTGGCGATCCGCCACTCCCACTTTCCGATCCCGGCGATGTCGACCGCGGTCTGGAGGCGGCGCTCGTGCTCGCGCACCGACTCCGCCTCCTGGATTCGCGAGACCGTGATCGCCGCGATCGACGTGATCGATGCCAGCACGTCCAGCTCGTCCGCGCCGAAGAACTCGCCGTCGCGTGGCCGATCCACGATCGACCACAGCTCGGCCTCGCGCACGACGAGGCGGCCGTCGACCACGGTGGCCTGTCCGTTGCGCATCCGAACGGTGCTCAGCGATTCGCGGATCTGCTCGAGCGTCTCGGGGTCGTAGCCGCTCGCGAGCGGTGTCAGCTCGTCCCCGTGCAGCACCGCGATCGCTGCCGCGCCGAGCACGTCGCGCGTGGCGGGCAGCAGGCGCTCGAGCACCTCCTCGGTGCTCGTGGCCGACACGAGCGTCGCGATCATCGATCGCAGCCGCTGCTGCTCCGGCTGGCGAAGCACCAGCCGCAGCCACTCGGGTGGCGCGAAGCCCGCGAGCGTGACCACCGAGCTCAGTGCGGCGATGCATGCGATCAGCAGCGGGGCGTTGCGGTTCACGTCGAACGACTGCAGCACGAGCGCCACGTCGAGCAACGCGAAGCCGGCGGCGAGCAGCCGCATGCGGCCTCGGATGATGCCCGGGCGTGCGCTGCTGGCAAGCCAGAGGCTCGACACGACCCGGATCGAGGTGAGCAGCCATGCGGCGACGAACAGGATCGAGAAGACCGTGAAGGTGCCGTCGCCGCTCGTGCCCGGGGGCGGGTAGTCGATGCCGAATCCCGCGATCCCGAGCGCAGCGAACGCGACGATCGCTGCGGTGCACTCGATCCGGGCGAGCTGGCCGAACGCCGTGACGAAGCACATGATCGCGGGCGAGAACACGCACAGCACTGCCACGAGCAGCGCCGACACGAACGCCGGCGGGTCGTCGCCCCATGCGACCTGCGAGGCGAGCCCCCCGACCACCACGATGCCGAGCGAGCCGAACGCGATCGAGAACCAGCGCGCGGATGGATCGTCGCGACGTCGCCAGTGCACGAACGACCGCCACGACAGGATCGCAAACGAAGCGACGTACACTCCGATCGCAAACTCGCGAATTGCGGTTTCGAGCACGGACCCTCCCCCGGGGCGCAGCCAGGTGCGGGCTGCGCACGTCTCATGCTAGCGGTCGGCGACTTCGAAAGGTAACGACGTCACGAGCCCGAAGGATCATGCGATCGCACGATCGGTCGACTCGCGCAGCATCCGCATCACCACCAGTGACCGGCATCCATGTGGTCCTCGAGGTCGTCGAGCGGCCGGTCATGCAGTCGGGCGCTCAGGTACTTCCAGCCGGAATCCGCGCACAGCGCGATCACGCACGTGTCGCGCGGCGCCTCGTTCGCGACGATCCGCGCCACCTGGATCGCGGCGCCCGAGGACACGCCCGCGAACACGCCGACGCTGGCGAGCGCCCGTGTTCCGATGATCGAGTGGCGGTGGGTGATGTACACGCGGCGATCGATCAGGTCGAGGTCGAGGATCGGCGGCACGTAGCCGTCGTCGATGCTGCGCAGGCCCATGATCGCGTCGCCGGAGCGCGGCTCCGCCGCCACGATGCTGATCCGTGCATCGTGTTCGTGCAGTCGCCGCCCGATCCCCGTGAGCGTGCCGCCGGTCCCGAGCCCGGCCACGAACGCGTGGATGCGCATGCCCACCTGGTCGATCAGCTCGGCTGCGGTGCCCTCGTAGTGGGCGAGCGGGTTGCACTCGTTGGCGTACTGCATCGGCATGTACAGGTCGGGGTTGCCCGCTGCGATCTCGCACGCGAGCTGCACGGCACCGTTGCTGCCGAGCTGGCCGGGGCTGAACGTCACCTGTGCACCGAACGTCTCGAGCATCCGGATCCGTTCGGGAGTCGCGTTGTCGGGGAGCACGACACGGACGGGATTGCCGAGCAGCGTGCCGACGAGCGCGAGCGCGATGCCGGTGTTGCCGCTCGTGGGCTCGATCATCGTGCGCCCGGGCGGCAGCTCGCCGCGCGCACGGGCGTCGAGCACCATCCGCAGCGCGATCCGATCCTTCACGCTGCCCGAAGGATTCGCGCCTTCGAGCTTCGCGAGCAGGCGCACGCCCGGCGCGGCCCGGCGCCGGTCGAGCAGCTCGGACACGTCGACGAGCGGCGTGCTGCCGATCGTGTCGAGGATCCCGCGCGCCGGGCGCTCGAGCGGGCGCATCGAAGCTGCACCGGGGGCACGGGCTCGCATTCGGGTGGCACCTCCTTCGTCGCGTCGTGGCGTGCAGGACCGGTCCTGCTCGGACGTGCCCCCGGTGACACCGGCTACTCGGCGATGGTCGACGACGTGCGCGGTCGCGCAGGACGTCGTCGTTCGCACGCAACGAGCTCGGACCGCGCCCGCCACTCCGTCGTCACTCGGACGACTCGAGCAAGCTCGGTCGTCGCTCGTTCCTAGTAGTGGTAAGGCTCGCCGCGGGCGATGCGGAAGCAGCGATAGAGCTGCTCGGTCGCGACGAGGCGCGCGATCTGGTGCGGCAGCGTGATCCGCCCGAATGCGACCGTGGCCGTGGCTCGTGCACGCACGTCGCGAGCGATGCCCATCGATCCGCCGATCACGAGCACGAGGTGGCGCACCGCGAGCCACCGCTCGACGAGCTGCTCCGTGGTGGGCTGCGCTCCAGCGGGATCGAGCACGACGATCGTGGTCGTGTCGGCGACCTGTCGTTCGATCCGGTCGAGCTGCTCGGCCATCCGCGCGCCCTCGCTGCGCAGCACCACCTGCTCGCCGCGAGCGGTCGGCTCGGACTTGAGCTCGTGGACGTGGAGCTTCACGTAGCGACCGAGCCGGCGCTCGTAGTCGGCGCACGCATCGGCGAGCTCCGCGGAGAGGGTGCCGACGACGACCAGGTCGACCCGAGTGAGGTGCACCTCCATCATGGTGCAAGCCTACGTCGCGCGGCACCGGACCGTTCCAGCGCGGCCGCATGTGCACGATCCCGCGCGACGGGTAGGGTGCACGGCATGGAAGAGACCCCGCGCGAGCGCCACCTGAACATCCACACGTCCCCCGAGATCATGGCGGGGCACTACGCGAACTTCGCGAACGTGAGCCACTCCGACTACGAGTTCACGATCACGTTCGCCCGCGTCGACCACGAGATCGAGGCCGAGGAGGTCCCGGGCGTCGTGGTGAGCCGCATGAACATGAGCCCGCGATTCGTTCGCGAGCTGATCGATGCGCTCGAGGACAACTGGTCCAAGTGGGTGACGCGCGAGGGCATCAAGAACCTGCCCGAGACGCCCGACCCGAGCTGACCCGGCCGCTGCGCCGGCACCGAGGACCCCACCCGTGATCGCGCTCATCAGCGACGTGCACGGCAACCTGCCTGCCCTGCAGGCGGTGCTTGCCGACATCGATGCACGCGCTGACGAGGCACGCATCTGGTGCCTCGGCGACACGGTCGGGTACGGCGCGCATCCGGCAGAGTGCATCGACCTCGTGCGAGCACGCTGCGAGGTGGTGATCGGCGGCAACCACGACCTCGCGGCGGCCGGCGACGACCGCGCCGCCGAGCGCGTGGTGCCGGGCCTGTGGAAGGGCGGGCCGGGCGCCGGCATCCGGCACGCGATCGCCACGATCGGCGACGAGCGGATGGCCTGGCTGCGATCGCTCGAGCCGAGCCGGCTGCTCGACAACGTCGAGCTGCACCACGGCAGCGACAGCAACCCGGTCTGGGAGTACGTCCGAACCGTGGAGACCGCGACCGCGCACCTGCGCCTGCAGCAGCGCGAGCTCGGTGCCGTCGGCCACACGCACATGCCGCTGCTCTGGGAGCTCGCGCCCGGAGCCGCGGTCGCCAGCGGCGGGCTGATGCCGCCCGATTCGCGGATCGTGCTCGAGCGAGGGGTTCGGCGCGTGTTCAATCCCGGATCGGTCGGCCAGCCTCGTGATCGTGATCCGCGTGCGGCGTGGGCATCGCTCGACCGGGGCACGCTGACGTTCCACCGCACCGAGTACGACGTGGCGCGCGCCCGCGCCGACATCGCCGCCGCCGGGCTTCCGCAGGAGAGCGGTGACCGGCTCGAGATCGGCTGGTGACGGTCAGAAGCGGTCGGCGTAGACGAGGTCGTCGGGCACGCCGATCCGGTTGAGCGCGTCGAGCACGCCGTCAACCATCGGTGGCGACCCGCAAACGAGCACGTTGCGTGCACCTGCGTCGGGCGGCAGCAGCGACGGGATGGTCGCCGCGTCGAGGCGACCGCGAACGCCGCCCCACTCCGGCTCGGCACGACTGAGCACGATCACCACGTCGATGTCGAGGTCGGCTCGCGCCGCGAGCTGCTGCAGCTCGTCGCGGAACGTCACGTCGTCCCACGTGCGGGCGCCGTAGAGCAGCGTGACGGGTCGACGATCGCCGCGATCGGCGATCGTGCGCAGCACGCTCATCGCCGGGGTGATCCCGATGCCCGCGACGATCAGCAGGTATCCGCCGGCCGGCAGCGCGGGCGTCCATGCGCCGTGTGGTCCGTCGAGCAGCACGACCGTTCCGGGTGGGATCTCGGAGGCGCCGTGCGTGAAGTCGCCCACCGCGCGCATCGTGAACGACGGACGGAGCGGATCGGCGGCGCTCGAGGCGAAGCTGAACGGGTGCTCGTCGAGCGTGTAGGCGCCGCCGTCGACCTTGAGCCACGCGAACTGCCCCGGGATGAACGGCACGCCGTCGTGGTCGAGCGCCTGCAGCTGCAGGGTCGTGGCGCCGCCGCGCTCGGGAATCACGTCGGTCACCACGTACGGAGCTGCGAGCCGGCCGAACGGGCGCAGCACGCGCAGGTAGGCGACGCTTGCGATGCCGATCGCAAAGAGCACGATCATCATCCAGCGGATCGGCTCCCAGCCCGAGTACCAGGAGATCACGAGCACGTGCGCGAGCGCGGCGCTGGTGCCGACCAGCCCGAGCAGCACGTGCAGCAGCCGCCACCCCTCGAAGCGGATGTGCAGGGCGCGTCGCAGCCAGGTCGTCAGCAGCAGTGCGAGCAGCGCGACGATGCCCAGCCATCCCAGCCATGCACGCGGCTCGTCGTCGAACGGCCAGAGCAGCCAGCCTCGGTACTCGTCGTGGTGCCAGGCGAACAGCCCGGCGTGGAAGATCGCGAATCCGAGCACGAACGGGCCGACCGCCTTGTGGACGCGCAGCAGCAGCGGCACGCCGAACGTGCGCGACACGGCGGGCAGCCGTGCCGGGAGCGCGAGCTGCAGCACGTAGCTGGTGAATGCGACGTAGCCGGCGTAGAGCGCGAACAGGTCGAGGCGGTCGCCGCCCTTCTCCGGTCCGATCGCGAGCAGCGCAACCGGGCCGAGCAGCGCGAACAGGTACGCGGCGATCCACAGCTGCCACGCGATCGTGGCTCGCTGGTGACGACGTTCGGCGACGGTGGCGCGGTGTCGAGATGCCACGCTCAGCCTGCCGTGGACGCCGTCGGGGTGCTGGCGGCGGGCGCGGGCGCCGGTGCCGCTGGCGGGTCGACCGGGGTGCCACGTACGAACGCCACCGAGGCGATGAACACGATGCACACGAGTGCGAGCAGCGCGACGAACTGCAGCACCCCGTCCTGGCGGGATCGCTGCTGGTGCAGCTCGGCGGTTCGCACGTGGACCATCGCGGGCGGTGCCGGCGGCATCGGTGCGTGTGCAGGCACGAGCACGTGCGCCGGGTTCGGTGCCGGAGCGGGGTGCGCGAGCTGTGTGCTGTGGTGGTGGTAGCCGTACATGGGGGTCGTCCCTGCACGCGAGTACGTGCGTGAGGCGTCATTCCCAGTGAACCACGGCTTCCAGTCACCGGCAATCGTCCGTGCGGCGCGGCCCGTCGGTTTTGCGTCACCTGGTGGACGAATTCTGGATTCCGTGGTGAGCTGGAAACAGACGGGCGCGACTTCCCATGAAGGCGCGACGGGACGGACAAGAAGGCCCCCGACTATGACGACATCCCTGCTGAAGGCTTCCGTGAACCCATGGGAGTCCACGCCGGACGACGATTCGATGCGGTTCCAGTGGACCGCTGGCAACGGCGTGGGCGACCTCGCGGCACCACAGCTGCCGCACGCGCCGCAGCACGCGGACCTCGCGTCGTGGGTGCACGGGCATCTCGTCGCGAGCGAGCCCTCGCAGCCGTGGCACCGGGTCGCGGCGGCGACCGCCGGCACGCCGGTAGCACCGCCGATGGTCACCACCGAACGCCACGTGCTGCTTCGCCCGCCCGGTCGTGGCGACGGGCTGATCGGCCTCTTCGCCGGCCTCGTGCTGCTCGGCCTGCCGATCATCGGCGCGATCACGCTCGGCGCATGGAAGTCGGAGCCCGCGCAGGCCAAGGCCGTGCAGCAGCCCGCACCGCAGCAACAGACGTGGGTCGAGCAGCCCGCGGCGTACGTGCCCGCCACGGATCCGGCCGCCGGTGCCGTAGATCCGACCGCAGCACAGGGATCAGGGATCGCGCCGGACGTTACAGGCAGCGCGCCTGCGGGCCAGCAGCCGGCAGACGGCGCGGCAGCATCCGGTGCCACCGCCTCGCGA
>JAGQUL010000098.1 GCA_020438525.1 Thermoleophilia bacterium
GAGTTCCTCGACATGGTGATCGCCGTGGGCACGGTGGAGTCGGTCGAGGACGCGATCGACCACATCAACCGACACGGCACGATGCACTCCGAGGCGATCGTCACCGCCGACGACGAGAGCGCGGCGAAGTTCATTGCGGGCGTCGATGCGGCGGCCGTGTACGTGAACGCATCCACGCGCTTCACCGACGGCGGCGTGTACGGGCTGGGCGCCGAGGTGGGGATCTCCACCAACAAGCTGCACGCGCGCGGACCGATCGGTCTCAAGGAGCTCACCACGACCAAGTACGTGGTGCACGGCGACGGGCACGTGCGCTGAACGAGGCAGTCGACAGCAGCGCGGCCCAGGACCGCTCGGCGGCACCGCTGCCGCACCGCACCGGCACCTACCGGCTCGGCGTGTTCGGCAGCATGATGGACCCGCCCCACCTCGGGCACCTGGCGATCGTGGACGCGGTGCACGAGGCGTGTGCGCTCGATCGGGTCGTCGTCGTCCCCAGCGGGATTCCGCCGCATCGCGCGGCACCCGGGGTGTCGGCGCGCGCGCGGCTCACGATGGCGGTGCGCGCGTTCGCCGACATCGACCACGTGGTGGTGAGCGACACGGAGGTCGAGCGCGGCGAGCATGGCGAGCCGGGCTACATGGTCGACACGGTGGAGGAGCTGCTCGAGCTTCCGGCGCAGCTCGGCTACGACGACCTCGCAGTCGAGGCGACGCTCGTGGTGGGCGCCGACCAGGCGGCGGCGCTGCCGAGGTGGCACCGCTTCGACCGGCTGTCGCAGCTCGCGAGGGTCGCGGTGATCGCGCGACCGGACCAGGTCGAGACTGGCGAGTTCGACGAGGCGCTGCGCGTGCTGCGCGACGACTGGGGCCTCGCCCCGATCGTGGTCGACATGCCTGCGGTGGCGATCTCGTCCACGCGCGTGCGCGAGGTCGCCGCGACCGGCGATCGCGACGCGCTGCGAGCGCTCGTTCCGGGCGCGATCGTGAGCGACGTGCTGCGCCTGTACGGCCCGCGCACCGCTCCGGCCTGATCTGCCGTGCACGTGCGCCCACGTAACGATATGGGGCGTATGGCCGCATTTCGTTACGCGGGGCACGGGCGTAGGCGCCGGGGTGTGAGGCGCAGGTAACGAAGTTGGGCGTATGGCCGCATTTCGTTACGCGGGGCACGGGCGTAGGCGCCGCGGTGTGAGGCGCAGGTAACGAAATTGGGCGTATGGCCGCATTTCGTTACGCGGGCGTGGTCGGGCGCGTGGTCGGGCGCGGGCGCGGGCGTGGGCGTGGGCGTGGGCGTGGGCGTGGCGGGGCGTGCGGTGTCACGCCGCGTGAGTTCCGCGTGAATTCCGCGTGAATCGTTCGGTTCGGAGGTTCACGGGAGGTTTTCAGCGGGGAGAAACTGCGTGTACCGCCGGTCGGCGCTGCGTCGTCCGGTCGCATCCACCCGTATGATGGGGGCATATGCAGGACCAGGACACCGCCGCGCTCGCGCGAACACTCGCCCAGACAGCAATCGAGAAGCTCGCAACCAACGTGCGACTCGTCGATCTGCGCGAGATCGTGAGCTACACCGACTGGTTCGTCGTCTGCACCGGCGCCAACTCGCGCCAGACCAAGGCCATCTCCGACCACGTCGTGGAACGGATGAAGGAACTCGGCCACCACAAGCCCCGTCGCCGCGAATCCGATGCGGACGGCAGCTGGGTGCTCCTCGACTACACCGACGTGGTCGTGCACATCTTCACGCCCGAGGCGCGCGAGTTCTACCGCCTCGAGTCGCTCTGGGGCCAGGTCCCGCAGGAAGTCGTGGTCGACGACGCCGCAGGCACCGCACAGCAGGTCGCCGGCGACACCGGCACCGAGCGCCGCACCGCGCAGGCGTAGCAGGTAGCAGGCGACCCGCGCAGCTCCTAGGCGAGCCCCACCCGAATGCCCGCGCCGCTCGGTGCGACCTCGATCCAGCTCGGATGCTTGGCGGTCATGCCGTCGCCCGACGACGCACCGGTCAGTCGTCGCTTGATCCATGGCCCCACGTGCGTGCGGTAGTACGCCACGCCGCGCAGCCGCGGCTCGGAGTCGTCGAAATCGAAGTCCCACCAGTCCTGCCGCGCGTCGAGGCCGATGCGCTCGAGCAGGCGCGCCGCCACACGATGATGGCCGCGCGTGTTCATGTGCAGCCGGTCCTGCGTCCAGAAGCGAGCGGTGGCGAGGGTCTGGTCGAACCAGTTCTGCGAGACGACGACCCCGGGATGGTGCTGCATCTCGTCTTCGAGTCGATATGCGAGCTGGTCGCCCCGGTGCTCGATCCGCCGGCCGAGCGGCAGGTGCCGGCAGGGGTTGCCGCCGCTCAGCAGCAGCAGCTCGACGCCGGTGTCGCGGCAACGGTCCACGACGTGCTCCGCCAGTGCAATGATCCGATCCAGATCGGCGCGCGGTCGGAGCATGTCGTTGCCCCCGCCGTTGAGCGAGAGGTGCGTCGGCTCGAGCGCAAGCGCGGCCTCGAGCTGCTCCTCGACGATCCCCTCGATCAGCTTGCCGCGGATCGCGAGGTTCGCGTACTCGATCGGCTCGCCGAGCGCGTCTGCCCAACCCTGAGCGAACAGGTCGGTCCACCCGCGGACCGTGCCGTCGGGCAGCTCGTCGCCGACTCCCTCCGAGAAGGAGTCGCCGATCGCCACGTAGCGGATCCCGTCGGTCGGACGTGTGGCAGGTCGTTCCATGCCGTGCAGTGTAGGTGATGCGTCGCGAACACAAAAACCCCCGCCGAAGCGAGGGTTTTCGCAGTGGAGCTAGACGGGATCGAACCGACGACCTCCTCGCTGCCAGCGAGGCGCTCTCCCAGCTGAGCTATAGCCCCAAGGAACGAAGCGAAGTCTAGCGCACGCGCACGCCGCGCGCCACATCTCGCGGCGCAGGATCGATCGAGCATCCAACCGAGCCGTGCAACCTCGCTGCAGCGCTCAAGGACCCGCCGCAACGGACCGATGCACCCCGCACGATGCCCTTGCCCCTGCGCCGAGCCCACACGGTCGCAGCGGTCCTGTCGGCCCTGCTCGCGTGCGCGCTCGTCGTGCCCGCGACGCTGCATGCCGCGACCGCTCGACCCCAGCTGATCGTCGGATTTCGTCCGACCGCCACCGTCGCCCAGCGACGTGCCGTGCTCGGCCGCGCCGGCATCGAGTCCAAGTCGGGGATCACCAGGCTGCGCGCCACCGTCGTGCGGGTCGCACCGGGTCGGCTCGAGGCCACGCGCCGCGCGCTGCTGCGTCGTCCCGGCGTGGCGTGGGTCGAGGTGGACCACGTCGCACACGCCTACGGCGAGGTCACCGCCCGGCAGCGCCCGAACGACACGTTCCTCTCCCAGCAGTGGGCGCTCGCCACGATCGGCGCCGAAGGCGCGTGGGACTTCACCCGAGGAGCAGGGACGACGATCGCCGTGCTCGACACGGGCGTCGACTACATCCACCCCGACCTGTCCGGTCACGTCGACCTGGGCCACGACTTCGTCGACAACGACGACGACCCCATGGACGTGCAGGGGCACGGCACGCATGTCGCGGGCATCGCCGCCGCAACGCAGGGCGACGGCTTCGGCGTGTCGGGCGTGGCGCCCGAGGCGCGCATCCTCGCAGTCCGCGTGCTCGACGCCGACGGCGCCGGCAACTACTCGCAGGTGGCACAGGGCATCACCTACGCCGTTGACAAGGGCGCCACGGTGATCAACCTCTCGCTCGGCGGCGACGAGCAGTCCGAGGTGCTTCACGCCGCGCTCGACTACGCCGCCGCGAGCGGCGCGATCGTGACCTGCGCCGCCGGCAACGAGGGCTCCACCAGGCTCGGCTACCCCGCCAGCTACGACTCCTGCCTGTCGGTCGGCGCCACCGACGTGACCGACTCCCACGCCCCGTTCTCGAACGCCGGCCCGGGCCTCGACGTGTCGGCGCCGGGCGTGCAGGTGCTCTCGAGCGTGATGGGCGGCAGCCACGACAGCTGGGACGGCACCTCGATGGCATCGCCGCACGTCGCCGGACTCGCAGCGCTGCTCAAGTCGCAGGGGCTGTCGCAGCGCGAGGTGATCGACACGATCCTCGGCACCGCGCACGACCTGGGCGCGCCCGGCTACGACACCACCTTCGGCGCCGGTCGCATCGATGTCGCGGCTGCCGTACAGGCTGCCTCGCGCCAGCCGCGCGCCGCCGCCGACACAACAGCCCCGCAGGTGCAGCAGCCCGAGGTCCGCGCCGTGAAGCGCCTCGTGCGGCGCGGCGTGCAGGTGCGCTGGCTCACGCGCAGCCGAACCGGGTTCAAGCGCGTCGGCACGTCCACGTTCCGCGGCAGCTACGCCTACTCCAAGACCACGCGCCGCGGCAACCGCCGGACGATCGACACGTTCCGCTACCGCAGCGGCATCGTCTACCGACGTCGGGTCGTGCAGGTCCGCACGCGACGCATGGTCCGCACCGTCACCGTGAAGCTTCCGATCTCCGTCCAGGCGAGCGACGACGTGGCGGTGGACCGGGTCGCGGTGAAGGTCGACGGGCGCGTGGTCGGGCTCGATCGAACCGCCGCCGACGGCTGGTCCGTGACCACCGACTGCACCAAGGGAACCCACGACGTCGTGGCCCAGGCATGGGACGCAGCCGACAACCACGCGTCCGCCAGCCGGCGCATCTCCGTGCGCTGCTGAGACCACGACGCCTCCACTGCCCGGCGGGTCGGGTAGGCTCGCTGCGATGGACGAAGACGACGTCGTACGACCAATGCCGCGCCGCCGCCCGCAGCGCCCCGCACGCGGGCCCGCGACCGGCTGGCGACGCTGGCGCAGGATCCTGTTCTGGGTCCTCGTGCCGGTCGTGCTCGTGTTCGGCAGCGTGATGCGGTTCTGGGTCGACCTGATGTGGTTCGGCGAGCTCGGCCACCGCGACGTGCTCGTCACGCGCCTGCAGTGGGGGCTCGCGATGGGCATCGCGTTCGGGCTCGTCACCTTTGCGGTGCTGTACGTCAACTTCGTGGTCGCCCGCCGCGTCGCGCGCAACGACCTGTACGTGCCGTTCCTGGCGGTCGGCGCGGACCCCGAAGCGCCCGAGCAGCCGGTCGTTCCGCACTTCGTGCTCAAGCCGATCCTGCTCGGGATCGCGGTGGTGGCAGGCGTGCTCGCCGGACTGATCGCCAGCTCGCGCTGGGAGGTCGTGCTGCGCTGGCTCGGCCGCACCGACTTCGGCGTGACCGACCCGCACTTCGGACGCGACGCCTCGTTCTACGTGTTCACGATGCCGCTGCTCGAGCTGATCACCCGCTCGATGCAGGTGCTGATCGTCGTGACCGCGATGCTCGTGATCGGCGCGTACGTCGCGACCGGCGTGATCCGCTACACGCCGGTTCCGCGCATCGCACGCGGCGCGATCATCCACCTGTCCTGGCTCGTCGCCGCGTTCCTCGTCGTGTCGGCGTTCAGCTTCCGCCTGTCGATGTGGAACCTCGCCACCTCCGCGAGCGGAGTGGTCACTGGCGCCGGCTGGACCGACGTGCACGCACGCATCCCCGGCTACTGGCTGCTGATCCTCGCGAGCCTCGTGCTCGCCGTGGTCGTGGTGCTGTACGCCCGACGCGAGAACTGGCGAGTGGTCGGTGGCGCCGTGGTCGGCTGGTTCGCCGCGAGCCTGATCCTCACGGGGCTCGTGCCGTCGATCGTGCAGAAGGTGATCGTCGAGCCGAACGAGCTCGATCGCGAGTCGAAGCTGCTGCAGGGCAACATCGCCAACACGCGCGCCGCGTTCGGCCTCGAGGACATCTCGACCCGACAGTTCCGCGACCAGGAGAACCTCGACGCGAACGCGCTGCTGCGCGACAACACCGGCACGACCGACAACCTGCGCCTGTGGAGCCCGTTCGTGCTCGGCAACGTCGTGCGCCAGGAGCAGGCGATCCGCCGCTACTTCACCTTCGGCGAGCCCGACGTCGACCGCTACACGATCCAGGGCGACTACCGCCAGATCATGGTCGCGGTACGCGAGCTCGAGCCCGGCGCCAGCGCGATCGCACCCGGCTGGACCAACGAGCGCCTCGCCTACACCCATGGATACGGGCTCGTCGCCACGCTCCCGAACGAGGTCACCCGCCAGGGCAAGCCCGAGTACCTCGTGAAGGACCTGCCGCCCAAGGCGACCAAGGAAGGGCTCGACTTCAAGCTCGAGCGACCCGAGGTGTACTTCGGCGAGGCAACGACCAACTACGTGATCGTCGGCACCAAGCAGCGCGAGATCAGCGGCGGCGACTCCGAGGGCGGCAGCGACACGGGCGGATCCAACGCGCGCACGAGCTACTCCGGCAAGGGCGGAATCCGCGTGAAGAGCCCGCTGCGCCGGCTCGCGCTCGCGACCACCTTCCGCGATCCGCGCATCCTGTTCAGCAGCCAGTTCACCGACAAGAGCCGGTTCATGTTCCGCCGCGAGGTGACCGAGCGCGTCACCACGCTCGCGCCGTTCCTGAGCACCGACGCCGATCCGTACGCTGTGGTGATCGACGGGCGCATCAAGTGGGTGGTCGACGCCTACACGACGAGCGACCGGTTCCCCTACTCGAACACCCCCGAGGCCTCCGGCTCCAGCACCTCGAACACCGACGCGCCCGCGAGCGGCCAGGTCGTGAACGGGGTGAACTACCTGCGCAACTCCGTGAAGGCGGTGGTCGATGCCTACGACGGCGACGTCACCCTCTACACGATGGACGACGAGGACCCGATCCTCGCAGCATGGCGCCACATCTTCCCCGACCTGTTCACGCCGGCGTCGAAGATGCCCGACGAGGTGCGCGCGCACCTGCGCTATCCCGAGGACCTGTTCGAGGTGCAGTCCTCCCTGTGGCGTCGCTACCACATGACCGACGTGTCCGACTTCTTCCAGCGCGAGGACGAGTGGGCGATCCCCACCATCGACAAGGCCGACATGCAGGCCTACTACGTGCTCGCCAAGCTGCCCGGCGCGAAGAAGGAGGAGCTGCTGCTGATCCGGCCGTTCACGCCGAAGGGCAAGAAGAACATGGTCGCGTACCTCGTGGCGCACAGCGACGGGGAGCAGTACGGCAACCTCGATACGCTCGAGCTCTCCACGCAGGAGCTCACCCAGGGACCGTCGCAGGTGCAGGCGCTGATCAAGCAGGACTCCGACGTGGCACGCCAGGTGCGCGAGTGGACCACCGGCAACAACCAGGTGATCTTCGGCGACCTGCTCGTGCTGCCGATCGAGCAGAGCCTGCTCTACGTGCAGCCCGTCTACCTGCAGAACAGCGAAGCGGAGATCCCCGAGTTCCAGAAGATCACGCTCGTGCTCGGCGACACGATCGCATGGGGCGACGACTACCCGTCCGCGGTCGAGGCGCTGCTCGCCGAACGTGCCGGCAACGTCACCGCGCCGAAGCAGGACGGGCAGGGCGCCGAGCAGCCCGACACCGGCTCGGGTGGCGATGCAGCAGTGCCGACGCCCGCACCGGGCGACCTGTCGGGGCTCTCGCGCGACGAGGCGCTCGCGCTGCTCGGCGAGATCACGTCCGCCTACGACAAGGCCGACGCCTGCCAGCGCGCCGGCGACACCGTCTGCTACGCCGAGCAGATGGAGAAGGTCGAGCAGCTGCTCGCCGACGCGCGCGGCCAGCGATAGGCCGTTTCGAGGATCGCGACCGCGCAACGGTCGTGCGTCACCACTCGACACTCCGGCAGGGGATACGAGGGGACTCACCGGACCATGCCGATGGAAGTGTCATACCGGCTGCACGTCGTGGGCGACGAGCCGACGCGTGACCACGTGCTGCCCGACCTGCCCGGGTCGACCAGCTACGAGCCCGGCATGATCGACCGCTTCGGCGAGCAGGTCCACTCCTCGCTGCCGCTGATCGCGGGATCGGGAATCGCCGGCTCGGCGCTCGGCGCCACCCTGCTTCGCCGCGGAGGCGGCGGCATCTTCACGGGCATCGTCGGCGGCATCGCCGGCGCGCTCGCCGGAGTCGCGCTCGGCGGCATCGGGCTCGCAGCAGTACGCGGCATCGGCAGCCACCGCCCGCCACAGGAAGCGCAGCATGCGCCCGTCGCCGATCCGACGGTCCACGAGGCCGAGCGCGTGAAGGTGATGACCTACAACCTGCACGGCGGCATGGGCGGTCCGGGCGCGTTCGGCAGCTCGTCGCAGGAGCTCGACCGGCTCGCAGACGTGATCCGCCGCGAGCAGCCCGACGTGCTGCTGCTGCAGGAATCCGACAACTTCGGGACCCGCTCCAACTACCGCGACACGATGCGCGAGCTCGACCGGCGGCTCGGCTCGGACTCCGCAGTGGGCGCCACCGCCGAGACCACGATCACGGGGCGCGACCAGGAGGTCGCGGTCATGACCTTCAACGGCTTCACGGTCGAGGACGCGCGCAACATCGTGCACGCCGACCCGCGCGGCGGCGGATTCCCGGTGCGGTTCTCGTCGTGGCTGCGCGATGCGAAGACCGCGGTGGGGTCGATCCTCGGCAAGGACTGGTCCGAGGGCACCGGCTACGCGGTTCGCAACACGATCGACACGATGATCCGTACGCCCAAGGGCAACGAGGTTCGCGTGCTCGCCGGCCACTACGAGTGGCCGAACGCAGTCGACCACCAGGCGCGACAGGTGGGGTCCGTCGCAGGAGCCCTCGACGCCTGGAACGGCCCCACGATCTGGGGCGCAGACTTCAACGTGCAGCGCAGCTCGCGGTGGGGCGAGAGCGAGCAGCAGATCATGGGTCGGGCAGGCCTGCACGACGCGTTCGAGTCCGTGCCCGACGACAGGCGGCTCCCGATCCCGGACCGCGTCAGCAACCCCGGGCACGTCAACGCTGCCGGTGGCGGCATCGACCGGATCTACGCATCGGACCAGGCGCGGGCCATCGACGCGCACGTGGTGAACGAGGCCGGCGACGCGAGCGACCACCTGCCCGTCGTCGCAGAGTTCGATCTCGTGCCCGACAGCGGCGCGACGGCTGCCTCGTAGCCGCTTCCTCGTCGCTTTCTCGACGATTCCCTCTTCTCGAATCGCGGTTCCTGTCGTACCGTGGTCGTCGGGACACGTGAAGCGAGACGCCTTTCGGGGAGGACCATGAACGCCACCGCCGTGCGAACGAGCACGGCCGGCGCACTCGGGACCACTGCCACGGCACGGACGACGAACGGACCATCGTCGACCGCGCCGACTGCTGGTGGCGGACCTGTTGCAGCACCGGCCAACCAGGCATACCTTGGCGAGCAGACGCTGCCGGCACCAGTCGGCCAGCCGCAGACGCTCCATCTACCCGACGGCTCCATGCTGGTGCCGATCGCCCGCGTCGACGCTTCCGGAAACCGCACGCCGCTCGCCGGTGGTGCAGGTTCCGCTCCCCTGACCGGTGGAGGCGCCGATGCCGCGGCAGCCGCGCAGACGCCCGCAGCCGGCGGAGCGCTGCACGCCGCCGAGGGCGCGCAGGTCACTGCCGGTGGCCAGGCGATCGCCGACGACGACTTCGAGCCGATGGGCTTCCTCTACAACGGCGACTACTACAAGCGCTACTTCGAGGACGGCGGCATCGACGTGAACGATCGCACGGCGGTCGAGGAGCGATCGATCGAATCCACCTTCAAGTACCTGAAGGATCGCGAGCCCGAGGTCGACGACTTCGGCATCACCGGCGTGGGTGTCCGTCGCGTCGATCCGAGCCGCGACGGCGACCTGCTGCACGTCAACCCGCGTGCGCTCTACGTCGTGGACGTGCACGGCGTGCAGGGCAACGGCCACCAGCGTTCGATCCCCACGGTGATGAACCAGGACGGCACGACCTTCACCGATCCACGACTCAGGATCGGTTGATGTGTTGACTCGCCAGGAACAGCTGCTTCGCGACGCCACGGCGTTCGCGACCGGCGGAGGCATGCGCCCACGTGCGGTCGTGCTCGTCGGTCGCCCGGGCATCGGCAAGACCACGATCCTCGACCAGCTTCAGGTCGAGGTCCTTGCCGCCGGGAAGACCAACGTTTTCGTGATCGACGACTGCCAGGACGTCGCGCCGGAGACCGTGGAGTCGCTTGCGGACCGCGTCGAGTCGGATTCCCGATGCATCGTGCTGGTCGCGGGCGTCGAGGTTCCCGCGGCGCTCGCCCGACTGATCGACAGCCGGTGCGAACGGCGCATGTTCGACGTGCCTGCGCTCGACGACGAGCGCGCTCGGGCGCTGCTCGTGGAGATGGGCGTGCAGCCGTGGACGGTGGTCGCGACGCAGGCGATCGATCGCTCCGAGGGCGTTCCGCGATCGCTCGTCGACGCAGCGTTCGACACGGTCGACCTGACGCTGATGCCGACCGTCGACGCGTCGCTCGACGCAGCACGATGGACGCGCAGCCACGCACGGCGGATCGAGCTCGCGAACGGACCCGACGGTGCAGCGATGCAGCGCTTCATCGACGACGCAGCAGCCGTCGCCGACGACGCCTCCGCATCGGTGGAGGATCGCGCCGAGGCGCTCGTGCTGCTCGCCGAGGTCGCATTTCGCGAGACCGACATCGAGACCGCAGTGCAGCGCGGCGAGCAGGCCGCGGCACTCGACGGCGCATCCGAAGCGATCCGCATCCTCGGCGCCGCCGCGGCGAGCGCGGCGCGGGCGCTGCGAGGCGAGGCGACCGCGATGCTGTCGCTGCACGCCCTGGCCGGACGCGCATCACGTGCGGACCTGCCGCTCGTGGAGGCCTCGCTGTGGCACACGATCTCCTGGTGCGCGGGCGTGCTCGGCGATGTCGCGACCGCGCGCCGGTCGACCATCCGCAGCATCCAGCTCGCCGACGCGAACGACGCGGTGCTGATCGGACTGCGCGCACGGCTGCTGCTCGCGGACCTGCACGGTGCGGCGAACGAGCCCGGCGCTGCCGCGCAGTACCTCGAGGAGATCGCCCACATCGCAGAGGCGCGCAACCTGCCGAAGCTGCGGATCGACGCGCTGTCGGGGCTCGCGCGGGCGTCCACGACGCTCGGCGACAACGATCGCGCATGTTCGTTTTCCGACATCGCGCTCGAGCTCGTGCTGCGTGTCGACTCGCCACGCTTCGACGTGGTGGACGTGGCAATCGCCGCGGCCCGTGCCTATGCCGCGGCCGGATCGGTGGAGCTCGCAGTCGCACCGCTCGAGGCGCTCGCGGCCGACCTGGGCGACTCGCACTCGCCCGACTTCTGGCTCGTGCTCGAGGCGATCCGCGTGCTCGGCAAGGCCGGAACGGATCCCGCCGCGTTCAAGACCTGGCTCGCTCGGATGGGCGCGTTCGATGCCGACGGGCACGGGGGAGCGCTTCGCGCAGCCCATGCCGAGGCGGATGCATGGCGCGCCGCGATCGAGGGGCGCAAGGCCGAGGCCGCGCGCCTGGCCGAACGCGCGCGGCAGCTGTGGGTCAAGGCCGAGTGCCACGACGAGCTCGTGCTCACGGAGCCGATCATCCAGCAGGCACCGCTCGAGCACGGTCCGCGCATCCAGCTCGTGGGCTCGGCTTCCGGCGCGGTCTCCGCACCAGCCGAGGATCCCGAGGCGTTCGAGGCGCTCACCAAGCGCGAGCGCGAGATCGCACGCTACGTGGCCGGCGGACTCACCAATCCGGAGATCGCTGCCGAGCTGCACCTGAGCCCGCGCACGGTCGAACACCACGTGGCGAGCATCCTGCGCAAGCTCGAGCTGCCGAACCGCCGCGCGCTCGTGCGCGGACAGGTCTGACCGAGCAGCGTTCCACGCTGCCCCCGCGCGGGTAGTCAAGCGACGTGCGAATCGTCGTGAAGATCGGGTCGTCGTCGCTCGTCGACGCAACAGGTCGTCGGCAGGTCGGCCTGCTCGGCCAGCTCGTCGACGACATCGCACGGGCGATGGCCGACGGCCACGAGGTCGTGGTGGTGTCGTCGGGAGCGATCGCCACCGGGCTGGGGATCCTCGGCCGCGACCGCCGCCCCACCGAGCTGCCCAAGCTCCAGGCCGCCAGCGCCGTTGGACAGGGCGCGCTGTTCGGGACCTGGGCCGGACTCTTCGACCTGCGCGGAATCCGCGCGGCGCAGGTGCTGCTGACCATGCACGACGCCGCGCACCGCAGCACGTGGGTCAACGCGCGCGGCACGATCGAGCAGCTGCTCGCGTGGAACGTCGTGCCGGTCGTGAACGAGAACGACACCACCGCCACCGACGAGATCACCTTCGGCGACAACGACGCGCTCGCCGCACAGGTGGCGGTCGCGCTCGGCGCCGACCTGCTCGTGCTGCTCACCGACCGCGACGGCCTCTACACCGAGCACCCCGACAGCCCCGACGCCACCCTCATCGAGCACGTCGACGACCACTCGCTGCTGCACCGAATCGACACCGCGCGCAGCGGCTCGCACTGGGGCTCGGGCGGCATGCGCAGCAAGGTGATCGCCGCGGAGATGGCCGGCACCGGCGGAGTCACGACGCACATCGCACGCGCGGGCGAACCGGGCGCGGTCGGGCGACTCGTCGCGGGCGAGCACATCGGCACGCGCGTCGCGCCGCACGCCCGCACGGGCTCGTCGTTCAAGCTGTGGCTTCGCTACGCCAAGCGTGCGCGAGGAACCGTCACCGTCGACGAGGGCGCGCGAACGGCAATCGTCGAGCGCGGCGCGAGCCTGCTGCCGATCGGCATCGAATCCGTCGACGGGACGTTCGCACCGGGCGACGCGGTCGACGTGGTCGGCCCCGACGGCTGCGCGTTCGCAAAGGGCATCGTCGAGTACGCGGCGGCCGAGCTCGCCCGCCTGGCAGCGAACGGCCCCGAGGCGCGGGGCGCGCTCGAGGCCGTTCACCGAGACCAGCTCGTCCTGCTCACGCCTGCTCCGGCGTGACCCTGGTCAGATCGACTTGGCTGCGCTGCGCAGCGCAAGACCCGTCGCCGTGAGCGCCATGCCACGAAGCAGCAGCACGATCCCGACGTAGGTTCCGAGCACCCAGCCGGCGCTCTGCGGCAGCGAGCCCAGCAGCAGGATGCCGAGCAGCAGGCTGAGCAGGCTCGACGCCAGCCACCAGCCCCAGTGCGACTCGCGCGTCATCAGGCTCAGGATCGTGCCGACCGTGCCGTCGACGAGCAGCCAGATCACGAGCAGCATCGTGAGCGTGACCGTGCCGTGCAGCGGGTTGAACGCGAGCATCACGCCGGCGACGATCGCCAGCACGCCCAGGATCAGTCCCGTCCACATGCCCCCTGCAGCGCGGTCGGCGATCGCGGCGACGCATCCCACGGCGCCGACGAACACCAGCGCCCATCCGGTGAAGAGCGTGACCGACACGCTCGCCGTGACGGGGAACAGCAGCATGAACAGGCCTGCGAGCGTCACGAGGATGCCGGCCGTGGCGATCCAGCCACCCCCGGACTTGACCTCGGACGCCATCGTGTCGAGTGCGGTATCGGACATCGTTCGATTCCCCTTCCTCATTCGCTGCCGGAGCAGTCGATTCCGGATCCGAGCTCCTGCCCGGCCGCGTCCACTTCATCCGCAGCATCCTGCAGCGATCCGACCGCATCCTTGAGCGAGGCGTCGTCGTCGACCTTCCCGATCGTGTCGTCGAAGTCGTCCCACGCGTCCTTGTACGCGTCGAAGCGATCGTCGCCGAGGTTCGCGGCGGAGTCCTGCACGTCGTGCCACGAGTCGCGCACGTTCTGTCGAGCCTGCTTGAACTCCGCGACCGACGAGTCGGCGTCGAGCTCGGTCAGGGTCGTGACGTTCGCCTTGAGCGTGGCGAGGTCGGCACACAGGGCCCGTTCGGCATCGTCGACGCTCTCGCCACACCCGGTGGCGATGAACGACGCTGCCGCGAGCACTGCGAGCAGGCCCGCAGCGCGGGATGCTCGGAACATGGTTCCTCCAGTGGTCTGGTATCCGCTACCGTTCGCACGAGCGAGCGGCGGCGCGATCTTTGGCTGCCCGCGAAAGCGGGCACTACGCAGGTAATCTTGGACGACGACCCGGACACAACGAACCACGACCTGACCATCCGCTGGCTGGGCCATGCGAGCGCGAGCGTGTCGGTCGGCGGCACCACGCTGCTGTTCGACCCCGTGGTGCGATGGCGGATCGCGCACCTGCGTCGCAGGACCCGCGTCGCCGACCATGCGATCGAAGGCGTCGACGCCGTGCTCGTATCGCACGCGCACCACGACCACCTCGACCTCGGATCGCTGCGGCGCGTGCGCCGCCGCTCGCCCGATGCGGCCTGGCACGCACCGCGCGGGGCCGCGCGGATCCTCGAGCGGGCGGGCTTCGCGCCGGTCGTGCGTCGTTCGCTCGGGGACGACGTGGCGGTGGGCGACCTGCACGTGAGCGCGGTGCCCGCGGCCCACGGCGGCGAGCGCCTGCGCTACGCGCGCGACGAGCACGGCGCGGAGGCAGTCGGCTTCGTCGTCACCCTCCCGAACGGGATCCGCGTGTGGTTCGCCGGCGACACGGCCTACGACGACATCCTCGAACGCGTCGGCCAGGTCGACGTGGCGCTCGTGCCGGTCGGCGGCTGGTGGCGCACGCTCGGCCCCGGGCACATGGACTCCGCGAACGCGGCGCGCGCGCTCGAGCTCGTCGGCGCGCGCGTGGCGATCCCGATCCACTGGGGCACCTACCACCCGATCGGGCTCTACCGGGCGATGCGACCGATCTGGTACGCGCCGGCGCACGAGCTCGAACGGCTTGCCCCGGCCAGCGTGGACGTGCGCGTGCTCGAGGTGGGCGAGGCCACCACGATCCGCGATCTCACGCCCAGGTGACCGGCACGTCCGATCCGCCTTCCGGCGTGATCCGACCGTCCACCCGCAGCAGCACCGGATGCGGCACGAGCGGACCGCCCACGAGCGCCATGCCCTGGTCGAACGTCGGCGCGCGATGCAGCAGCCCTTCCGGCACGTGCGAGAACGAGCCGGCGATGTCGGCCACGTCGCGCGACGAGTTCATGCGCAGCAGCATCAGGTTGTCGCACTGGGAGACGACGTTCGGGTGGAGCTTCTGCGGCCGCTGCGTGGCGAGCAGCAGGTGCCGGCCGAACTTGCGGCCCTCGCCGGCGATCGCGATCGCGAGCTCGGTCGCGGTGCGCTGCGCCTCGCTGACCGGCTCGGCCGGGCACGTGTCGTGTGCCTCGTCGAGCACGATCAGGACCGGATCCCGGTCGCGGCGCGTGTCCCACAGCTCCTGCAGCATCGACGCAGCGGCATCGTGACGCTCGCGAGCATCGGCCATTGCGCCGAGGTCGACGACGACCGCCCGCGAGCCTGCAGCGTGGCGCTGCTGCTGCGCTGCCGCTGCGTCCTGCACGACGCAGACGCCTGCGGCGGCAGCGGCGTGCGCGGCCTCGATCGCGGCCCACTCGTCGTCGGTACGCGCAGCTGCGCGGACGCGATCGGCGTCGTCGCGCGAGCGCAGGGTGCCCAGGTGTACGTGATCGGAGTTCGGATCGAGCACGACCATCGGCAGCGTCGTGTCGAGCAGCACGCGTTCGAGCAGCACGCCGAGCGAGAACGTCTTGCCGCTGCCCGACTGGCCGCAGAACAGCGTGTGGCGGGTCAGTCCCTTGGCGTGCAGGTGCACGCGCGTGTCCGCCAGGCGTGGCTCGCGACCCACGTCGAGCACCGCGGTTCGCGAGCTCGTGCGCGCCCAGTCGTGGTAGGCGCGCACGTCGTCGTCGGCGGCCGGGAGCGCTGCGGTCTCGTCGAAGGGGCGCGGGTCGGAGACGGGGCGGAACGTTCCGTCCACGAGCTCGCCGAGCACGAGCGCCTCGCCGGTGAACGTTCGCAGGCGCAGCTGCATCTTCGAGTCGATCGCGGTCGTGGCGCCCACGGTGAACCGGACCTCCGGACCGGCTCGCAGCTCCACGCGCCCGGCGGTGACCTGTGCGAGCAGCCGACGACCGGCAACCTCGAGCACGACGTGGTCGCCGACGAGCGGCGCCTCGCGAACGGGCGCTTCGAGCTGCACGACCTGTCCGTCGATCGAGTAGCCCATCGGCGGCAGCATCATCGACTCGCGCAGCTCGCGGATCAGCTGCAGGCGAGCGAGCGGCGTGGTGGTGCCCAGGTCGAGCGGGCCTGCACCAGCAGCAGTCGGGGCGGTGGGAGCGGTCACTGGTCGTCGTCTCCTGCAGGTTCACCGGTCTCCGGCACCATCGGCGTGCCGAGCGGCAGCCCGTCGCCGGGCATCGCGGGTGCGAACAGGTCGGGCAGCTCCAGGTCGGCGCTGCCCTGCTCCTCCATGATCTGGCGCGCGATGATCTGCAGCACGCCCGCGAGCGGCACCGCGAACAGCGCGCCGAGCACGCCGAGCAGCTGCGATCCGATGAGCACGGCCAGGAACACGACGAGCGCGGACAGCTCGGCCTGACGCCCCTGTACCTTGGGCTGGATCACGATGTTCTCGACCTGCTGGTAGGCGATCACGAACACGATCATCACGAGCCCCTCGAGCGTGCCGCCCGCCACGAACGCGACGATCACGGCGGGGATCGCGCCGATGGTGGCGCCGATCATCGGGATGATCTCGAGCATCATCATCCACAGGCCGAGCGGCAGGGCGTAGGGGAGCCCGAGCAGCGCCGCGACGATCGCGAGGCTCGTGCCGCCGAGCAGGGCGATGATGATCATGCCGCCCACGAACGCGCTCACGCCGCCGTAGGTGCCCTGCACGACCGACCACCAGCGTGGCTCCGCGAGCTTCGGGAACAGGCGCACGATCCCGCGCGCGACCTGACCGCCGCCGAGCAGCAGGAACACCGTGAGGAAGAGGATCGTGAGCGCGCCGAACACGCCGGCGATCACCGCGCCGACCACGGAGGTGAGCTGGTCGCCGACCAGGCTGGGAAGCTTCTCGGCCTGGGCGGTGGCGCGGTCGACGATGTTGAAGCGCTCGTCGGCCTGGCGGTAGACGCTGCTGTCGCGCACGTCGCCGACGATCCCGGGGGCGGCCTCGATGAGCCGGTCACCCTGGTCGACGAGCGGGGGGACGAACACCGCCACGGCGAGCGCGAGCATCACGAACGCGCCGCTCATCACGAGCAGCACGCCCTTGCCGCGCCCGATGCCGCGTCGTTCGAGGCGGCGCACGACCGGATCGGCGGCGATCGCCAGGAACGCAGCGATCGAGAGCTGCACGAGCAGGCTGCGCAGCTCGAGGATCATCGTGAGCGCGAGCCACGAGGCGGCGATCACGAGCATGACCTTCACGATCGTGCGGGCGTGGATGTCGAAGTACACGCGGTGTGGGCTGACCGGTTCGGTCACGACCGGGGCTGCGTACGAATCACTGGACTGGCTGCTCGATTCCGACATTGGTGCGACCCTACCGGCTCGGCCCCCGATTCGGGGCGCAGGCGGCCACTGCCGTGGCCGGACGAGGCGGGATCCGGCGGATGCGCATGGACACGCAACGGATCGATCCGACGAGCAGGATGCAATGAGCATCCTCTCCGCAGCCACTCCCGTATTCGCAGTGCCGACCGGCGTCGACCGGCTCGGCTTCCCGAGCTACCGGCCACTGCCGGGCGGTGTTCCGAACCCGCCCAACGCGTGGGTCGAGGCGAACGAGCTGAACATGGTTCGCACGCTGAACGCCCGGGCGCAGCAGAACCCCCAGGCGCTCAAGTTCACCGAGTACATTTCGGAGCACGGCGCGTTCGGGATCTGGATGGACTTCGCCAAGCAGTACCGCAAGACCGCAGGGTTCGTGCGCGGCTGGCTCGGCACCGGCGTGATGCTCGCGGCGATGGGCAGCGCGGCGCTCAAGACGACGATCGCCAAGCGCGGCTACGACCGGCTCAGGCCGTTCCAGATCGATCCGAGCATCCACCCGCTCGGCAAGATCCCGAAGGATGCGAGCTTCCCGTCCGGGCACACGAGTGCCGCCTATGCGGCAGCGACCGCACTCAGCACGCTGTGGCCGGCGCGGGCGCAGGAGTTCGGCTGGTGGGCTCGCCAGACCGGCCTGAGCCGCGTGCATGCCGGCGTGCACTTCCCCAGCGACGTGCAGATGGGTGCCCAGGTCGGCATCCAGAGCGGCCTCGCCGCCACCTCGTTCCTGCGCTGACCCCACTGCGCCGTCTTCCGGACCGCGCCGCTGCCCGGACGTCTCACGTGCGCGGCCCCGCACGCGCGGGTAGTGTTCGCGCATGACGAGCGACGCCTCCACAACTGCAGCACCGGTCACCCACGACGGGGACATCCCCGCCTACGATCCCGCCGCCCTCGAGCCGAAGTGGCGCGCCGTGTGGGAGAAGGCGCACGTCGCCGCCAGCCACCTCGAGCCCGGCGAGCGCGGCACGTACGTGCTCGAGATGCTTCCGTACCCGTCCGGGACGCTCCACATGGGGCACGTCAAGAACTACACGATGGGCGACGTGATCACGCACTTCCGCCGCCGAAACGGCGCCACGGTGCTGCACCCGATGGGCTACGACTCGTTCGGCCTGCCTGCGGAGAACGCGGCGATCAAGATCGGTGGCGACCCGCTCACCGTCACCGAGGGCAACATCGAGGGCATCGAGCAGGAGTTCGAGCACATGGGCTGGTCGATCGACTGGTCCCGCACGCTCGCCACGCATCGCCCCGACTACTACCGCTGGACGCAGTGGCTGTTCCTGCGCTTCTACGAGAAGGGCCTGGCCTACCGCAAGGACGCCCCGGTCAACTGGTGCCCCAAGGACCAGACGGTGCTTGCCAACGAGCAGGTCGTCGACGGCACCTGCGAGCGCTGCGGCACGGAGGTCGAGAAGCGCTCGCTCAACCAGTGGTACTTCCGGATCACCGACTACGCCCAGCAGCTGCTCGACGACATGGACCTGCTCGAGGAGTGGCCCGAGCGCGTGCTCACCATGCAGCGCAACTGGATCGGCCGCAGCGAGGGCGCCAGCATCGAGTTCCACCAGCAGGACCTCGACGAGACGATCGAGGTGTTCACCACTCGCCCCGACACCCTCCACGGAGCCACCTTCTTCGTGCTGGCACCGGAGCATCCACTCGTCGGGCCGCTGACCCGGGGCACCGGCAACGAGCAGGCGGTCGCCGACTACTGCGATGCCGCGGCGAAGCTGTCGAACATCGATCGCTCCAACGCCGAGCGCGACAAGACCGGCGTGTTCACCGGCCGCACGATCACCAACCCCGCGAACGGCGAGGAGATCCCCGTCTGGGTCGCCGACTACGTGCTGCCCGACTACGGCGCCGGCGCGCTCATGGCGGTGCCCGCGCACGACGAGCGCGACTACGCGTTCGCGCAGCAGTTCGACCTGCCGATCCGCCGCGTGATCCAGCCCACGACGGGCGACGACGACCAGCTGCCCTACACCCCCAAGGAGGGGCTGCTGGTGGACAGCGGCGACGCCTCCGGCCGGTCGGTCGCCGACGGTGCTCGCGCGATCGTCGATGGGCTCGGCGGCGCCGAATTCACCGTCAATTACCGCCTGCGCGACTGGCTGATCTCGCGCCAGCGCTACTGGGGCTGCCCGATTCCCGTCGTGCACTGCGACGAGTGCGGCGTGGTGCCCGTGCCCGACGACGCGCTGCCCGTGCTGCTCCCCGAGGTCGACGACTACCAGCCCAAGGGGCAGTCGCCGCTCGCCGCAGCCGAGGACTGGGTCAAGGTCCGCTGCCCGGAGTGCTCGAGCTGGGCGCGTCGCGAGACCGACACCATGGACACCTTCGTCGACTCCTCGTGGTACTTCCTGCGCTACTGCGACCCGCAGAACGGTCATGCGCCGTTCGATCGCGAGGTCGTCGACCAGTGGATGCCGGTCGACCAGTACATCGGCGGGGTGGAGCATGCAGTGCTGCACCTGCTCTACGCACGATTCTTCACGAAGGTGCTGCACGACCTCGACCTGGTCGGGTTCCGCGAGCCGTTCGCCAACCTGTTCACGCAGGGGATGATCTACAAGGACGGCGCGAAGATGTCCAAGTCGAAGGGCAACGTCGTGCCGCCCCTGCCCACGGTCGAGCAGTGGGGTGCCGATGCACTCCGCCTGTACATCCTGTTCCTCGGGCCGCCCGATCAGGATGCGGAGTGGCAGGACACCGGGATCGGCGGCACGAGGCGATTCGTGGATCGGCTCTGGCGCCTCGCGCAGACCGTCGCGCGCGATGCCGGCACCGACGGCGGCATCGTTGCCTGGCCAAGTGCGCAGGAGTGCGCCGCCGACGAGATCGCCCGCGAGCTTGCCGCTGCGTCACACCACGCGATCAGGAAGGTCGGCGAGGACATCGATCCGCGCTTCCAGTTCAACACCGCGATCGCTGCGCTCATGGAGCTCGTGAATGCGGGGACGAAGCTGCTCGGTTCCGGCGATGCACTGACGGGCGACGACGCACCCGCCGTTCGCCTCCAGGCCGCGCGTTGCCTCGCGCAGACTGCGGTGAGCCTGACGCAGCCGTTTGCACCGCACGTGGCGAGCGAGCTGTGGACCGTGCTCGGCGGCGAGGCGGTCTGGGCCGAGCCCTGGCCGACCCACGACGACGCCTACGTGGCGCAGGACTCCGTGACGCTCGCCGTGCAGGTGAACGGCAAGCTGCGCGGCCAGATCGACGTGCCGACCGACGCCGACGCCGAGTCGATCATCGCCGCGGCGCGCGCCGACGAGAAGGTCGCTGCAGCCCTCGACGGCACGGTTCCCGTCAAGGAGATCGTCGTGCCGGGTCGCCTCGTCAACCTCGTGGTGCGACCGGGCTGACACCCGCGCGATCGCGCACGACCGCGGTCGCGACCGGCGTGCCGGCCTCGTCGCGAAGCACCCGCAGCGGCGCATCGAAGCATGCGCCGAGCGCAGCGTCGTCGAGCTCGGCCGGCGGGCAGTCGGCGACCACGTGACCGGCACGCAGCCCGGGCAGCTCAGAATCGGTCGAACCCGCCGCGTCCGCCGCCGACTCCCGCAAACGCCGCACGCACCTGTCGAAGCCCACGCGCGTTGGGATCGGGGCCGTCCAGCGGGGGCAGATCACCGGCTGCGTCGCCCTGGTACGGCGCGTGGTCGTAGCCACCACGATCGAGCACGTGTTCGTAGCGCGCGACGATGCCGTCGCGATACGTCGTCGAGCGTGCGTGGGGGAGGAACCGCTCGCCGTAGGTGCGTGGCGCGGGCCCGGCGACGCCCGCCCGGTCGAACGTGGCTGCGTGGATCGCGCGGAGCCGGTCGGCGCTGGTCCTGCGCCGCAGGTAGTCCACCACCGCAGGGTCGAGGTCGACGTGTCCGCCCTTCGAGCCCGCCTGCAGCTTGCGCAGCGCGGGAACGAGCACCGAGCCGCCGTTGGATGCGAGCTGCCCGCGCCCGGCGTGCCCGGAATCGATGAACGACAACACGCCGGAGGTCGCGTCGTACAGGCCGTTCGCCGTGTGTCGATCGTTGTTGGCGAGCAGGTAGTCGAAGCACTGCAGCAGCTGCCGGTCGACGAGCGCCGCGCGGCGCGCGCCCGCCTCGTCGAGCCCGAGCGTCGCATCGCGCAGGTACGAGCCGGCGAGCGCATCCTCGAGTGCAGCCGAATCGGTGATTCCCGAGAGCGACAGCGATCGTCCTTCGCGGAACTCGATGCGCGCGATGCCATCGGCGCGCCGCATCGCTGCAGGAACCAGGTGGTCGATGCCCAGCTCGCGTGCGACCCGCCAGCCGAACTCCTCCTGCGCGGCCTGCGCGCCGGCGTCCTTCTCGATCACCCAGCGCCGGTTCCACGAGTGCACGGGATCCTGCACGAGCACGCGCGACAGATCGCCGTTCATGCCGCCAGCCACCGGAACGCGCGACGACTCGTCGATCGCGCCCTCGAGCAGCAGTCGCTCGCGCCGGTCGAGCAGGTCGGCGGCGGAGCTTCGCAGCAATCGGCCCTCGCGCAGGGCGTCGTCGACCACGCTCGCGCCTGCGCGAGTCGCCGCGGTCGCGGCAGCGAGCTGTGAAGTGACCTGCATCGAATCCCCGTGTGTCCCGAACCGCGCCGAACGACGCCGCCGGAGATCCGGCAGCGCGCTGGCGCTCTCCTGAACGTCGAAACGGGTGCGGCAGGCGTTGCAGCACGAGCAGGGCCCGGCCGTGCGTATGCGCACGACCGGGCCCGGTCACTATTGACGTTGGTCCTGGAAGGTCAGG
>JAGQUL010000099.1 GCA_020438525.1 Thermoleophilia bacterium
CACGTGGCGTACGTGGAGAACTTGAAGCCCTTCTCGTAGTCGAACTTCTCGACCGCGCGGATCAGGCCGAGCGAGCCCTCCTGGATCAGGTCCAGGAACGACAGGCCGCGACCGAGGTAGCCCTTGGCGATCGAGACGACGAGGCGCAGGTTCGCCTCGATCATGTTCGTCTTGGCGGCCATGTCGCCGCGCTCGATGCGCTTGGCGAGGCTGACCTCCTCCTCGGCGGTGAGCAGCGGCACCTTGCCGATCTCGCGCAGGTAGAGGCGGAGGCTGTCGAGCGACGGGTCGACGGTGAGGTCGAGGGCAGGAGCCGGCACGGGTGCCGCCTTCTTCTCCTTCTCCTTGTCCTCGTTGCCGAACGCGCCGTCGGACCGCGCATCACCTGCGTCGATGAGCTCGATGTCGTGCTCGACGAGGTAGGTGTAGAAGTCCTTGATGTGCTCTTCGGCAATGTCCTGCTCGTAGAGCTCCTGGGCGATCTCCTGCATCGTGAGATAGCCGTTTTCGTGTCCGCGGTCTGCGAGCTTCTTGAGCTCTTCGACGTCGGGCACGACGATGTCTGAGACGGTGAGCAAGCTGGTGCCTCCTTGGCATGTGGGAGCGTGTCTTCCTGACAGGGGGATGCGAGCCAGCCTGCTCCGACACCGCGAAAGCGCGTGTACGAATGGCGACGCTGATGCGGCATCATGCCGGATCGCATCGCATCCTATACCTGTCCCGGATTGGCTGGTGCAGCACGTGGGGTGCGGCGGTGGCAGCCGCCCGGGGAAGTAGCAGATGCAACCGTGTATCCCCGTTCGAGGTACCCGCTGTAACCGGGCAGTCCCGGCCAGCGGCGCGGCCCACCCGGTGGCCGGGTGGCGGAACCCGCGCCGACGCGTGGATCCGGGTGTGTCGGGCGAGGTGTCAGGACCCCGCAATTGCCTCGAGCAGGCGGCGCACGATGGCCGCGCCCAGGCGGTCGCCGGCCCCGGAGTCGAAGGCGGCGAGCAGCCCGGAGACGAGCATCGTGGCAAGCGCGCCCAGTCCGACATACTCGACGACGGAGGAGGCGCGTTCGGTCTGTCGGATCGGATCGGTCATCGCAGGCACCGTGAATCGTATGCCTGCGTATCGGGTCGGCGACACCCCGCTTCGTGACGATTCAGTCACGACTTTGTGACAAGTCCGTCACATTTGCGCGCGCGGGGCCGCGGTCAGGCCCGAGGAAGGACGACGACGACCCGGTCGCCGCTGCCATCGAACGAGCCACCCATCGCGACAACACGCATCCGAGCGAGCGAGATCCCGAGGTTCGACTTCTCCGGCTCGACGTCCACCATCGGGAACGTGGAGTTGGGGACGAGGTGGATGTGCACCTCGTGCGGCTCGTGTCGCCACGACACGCGCACGTCGATGCCGTCCTCGAAGCACAGCCCGTCGACCGTCGCCTGCAGGCTCTCGGTGAGCCAGGCGGGGTCCGCCTTGATCGTCACGTCGTCGCCCGGCTCGACGTGCAGTCGCCCGTCGAGCGTCGACGTGGCGCAAAGGTCGTCGACGATCGACCTGAGCGAGACATGTTCCACGTGCGGCGGCGTGCGCCCCGCGGCGATTCGGCCGATCTTCGAGAGGTCGTCGAGCATCGAGTCGAGCCGCTCCGCGCCGCGCACGATCTGCCCGACGTACTTCTCGCGGGCCGCGTCGTCGAGCGATTCGCCGTGCTCGAGCATGCGTGCGAATCCGTACACGACGGCGAGCGGGCTGCGCAGCTCATGGCAGGCGGGGCCGATCGCCATGCGCAGCAGCGCCTGGGTGTCGTGCTCCGATGCGACTGCCATTGCGACGTGCTCCTTCGTCGGTCGTGAGAGAATGCGGGCTGCGCCGCGCACGAGCACCGCTACCCGGCCCGACCGGGCGCGACACCTCCCCGCCCCGACGCTGCGCGCATCGAACGACTTCCATGACCCTCTCGACCCACGCAACCGACCTGCAGGCCACTGCCCCCTCGATCCCGCTCGCCCTCGACGAGGTGGGCGTGACGGGCGTGGTGCGCGGCATCGTGCTCGGCGATCCGGGCGCGCCCACGACCGCGACGTTCGACGTGGCGGCGGCGCTGGGCGACGACGCTCGCGGCGCGCACATGTCGCGCTTCCACGAGGCGATCGACCATGCGCTCGCGCTCGTCGCCGAGGAAGGACGCGACGTGCCCAGCCTTCCGGTGCTGGCGACGGTGGTGGCGACGCGTGCGGCCGACCTGCAGGGCAGCGCCCGCGCGCGAGCGCGGGTGTCGGCGACCGTCGCGTGGCCGCGAACCTCGCCGGCGAGCGCGCGGCGGACGGTGGATCCGTTCGATACATGGGCCGAGGTCGTGGTCGATCGCACCGATTCCGGACCGCGAACGCGTGCGACCATCGGCGTGCGTGCGACCGGCATGACCGCATGCCCGTGCGCCCAGAACCTCGTGCGCGAGTCGGCGCGCGAGCGGATGGCTGCCGACGGCCTCGACGATTCGACGATCGCGCAGGTGCTCGAGAGCCTGCCCGTGGCGACACACAACCAGCGCAGCACCGGCACCATCGAGCTGACGGTGCCCGGCAACGGCGCCGTGGACTCGATCGTCGATCCGGTCGAGCTGGCGCGACTGGTTCGCGAGTCGATGAGCGCGCAGGTGCACGAGCTGCTCAAGCGCGACGACGAGCTGGCCGTGGTCGAGGCCGCACATGCCGATCCGCGATTCGTCGAGGACTGCGTGCGCGCGCTCGTGCGCGACGCATTGAGCGACCCGGTGCTGGCCCCGGTCCTGGCACCGAACGCCGTGCTGCACGTGCACCAGGTCAACCACGAGAGCATCCACGCGCACGACGTGGCCGCACATCGGACCGGAACCGTCGCACGCCTGCGCGACGAGCTCCAGGGCGACGTCCCGATCGATCCGGCCTGAGACGCACTGCAGCCCCGACCGATGGCCGGGGCTGCGAAGCCTTCCGGGCGGATCGTACGAGGCGGCGTCCCCCGTTCGACCGGTGCTCCCGGTGCCGACCGCATCCATCCTCCACCTGGCGAGCTGCCGTCTCCCGGTCGGCGAACCGGGTGCCCGTCGCGTGATCGGGCGTGGCGCTCGCAGGACCCCTTCCATCTGATCCCGGCGCTCCGGGTGGCGGGTGGTGTGCTGCCGTGCACCATCACCATCCCACGCCCGCCGGTCTACCGAGACGGACGAATTACCTAAGCGTGCCGGTCTCGGCATACGTAGGTAACGAAGTTCCGCCCTGGGCGGAACTTCGTTACGCGCGACGTTCACGCCGCGCCACCTACGGTGTGGTAAGTTACGCTTTCGTTACCAAGCTCGCACCCGCAGGATTCCACATGCCCGTCGCACCGCCGCCGTCGTCGTCGTCCGCCCCTCGAACCACCGCCGACCGCGATGCGCCGCGCCGCCGCGGACCCGCGATCAAGGGCATCCGCGAGTTCTCCGAGCTGCGCATCCGCCATCAGAAGGCGATCATGCTGCTCGTGACGCTCGGACCGCTCGCCGCGCTGGCGATCGCGATGTTCCTGCTCTGGGGCCACGGCCTGTCGGGTGCGGACGTGGTGGCGTTCGTCTCGCTGTACTGCGTGTCGCTGCTCGGGGTCACGGTCGGCTACCACCGACAGCTCACCCACGCGGGCTTCGAGTCGCGAGCATGGGTCCGCAACGCGTGGGCGATGGCCGGCTCGCTCGCCGTGGAGGGCGGCCCGGTCGACTGGGTGGCCGACCATCGTCGCCACCACGCGCACTCCGACAAGGAGGGCGATCCCCACTCCCCGCACCTGCATGAGCAGGACACCTTCGTCGGGCAGCTCAAGGGGTTCTGGCACGCGCATGCCGGCTGGATGATCCACAAGGATCACGACAGCGATCCCGAGCGCTGGGCACCCGACATGCTGCGCCTCCCCGGAATCGTTCGCATCAACCGACTGTTTCCGCTCTTCATCGTGCTGAGCCTGGTCGTGATCCCCGGTGCGATCGGACTGGCGCTGACCGGAACGTGGATCGGGATGTTCAGCGCGATGCTGTGGGGCGGTCCGATCCGGATGATGGTCGGGCATCACGTCACCTGGAGCACGAACTCGATCTGCCACGTGTTCGGCCGGCGCGACTTCGAGAGCGACGACCTGTCGACGAACAACTGGGCGCTGAGCCTGCTCAGCTTCGGCGAGAGCTGGCACAACAACCACCACGCGTTCCCGTCGAGCGCGGTGCACGGACTTCGCTGGTGGCAGGTCGATCTGAGCGCGCTGGTGATCCGCGCGATGGAGCAGCTGCGCCTCGTGCGCGACGTGAAGGTGCCGAGCGCGCGTGCGATCGAGCGCAAGCGCATCGCTCGCGGCTGATCTGGCGTAGGCTCGCGGCCATGGTCGCACCGTCAGGCACCGAACCCACGCCGACTCCCCGCCGGCGCATGAGCGCCGCCGAGCGGCGCGAGCAGCTGCTGCAGGTCGGGCGTGCCGCGTTCGCCGAGAAGGGCTACGACGCGGTGAGCGTCGAGGAGATCGCGGCGCGCGCCGGGGTGACCAAGCCGATCGTGTACGAGCACTTCGGCGGCAAGGAAGGCATCTACGCGGTGGTGCTCGACCGTGAGGTCAGCTGCCTGCTCGGCGACATGCAGGTGGCGCTGCAGGGCCGGGGTGCCCGTGCGCGCGTGGAGGCGGCCGTCGACGCGTTCCTGGGCTACATCGAGGATCGCCCGGACGGGTTCCGCGTGCTGCTGCGCGACACGTCGCGCAACGAGGGCGCGAACACGTCGTGGACGACGGTGCTCGGCGACGTGGCCGACCAGGTCGACGCGCTGCTCGCCGACGAGCTCGACCACCGCGGCTTCGACCGCCAGCTCGCACCGCTGTACTCGCGCGGGGTGATCGGGCTGATCGCGCACATCGGCCAGTGGTGGCTCGAGACGGGCGCTCCGGATCGGCGCGAAGTGGCGGCGCACACGGCGAACCTCGTGTTCAACGGGCTCGCGCGCATCGAGCGCGAGCCGCAGCTCCAGACACGGTAGGAATCGGCGCGGACGGGCAGGAGCCGTCCATGGCTGAACTCATCCTTGCAGTAGATCAGGGGACGACGGGAACCACGGTGCTGGTCGTTCGGCCCGACGGCTCGGTACTGGGGCGCGGCTACCGCGAGCACCCGCAGCACTTCCCGCAGCCCGGGTGGGTCGAGCACGACCCGGAGGCGATCTGGAGCAGCGTGCTGGAGTCGACGACCGAGGCGATGGCCGCGGCGGGCGTGGTGGCGGGCGACCTGGCAGCGGTGGGCATCACCAACCAGCGCGAGACGATCGTGGCGTGGGACTCCGCGACCGGTGCGGCGATCCCACCGACCATCGTGTGGCAGGACCGGCGTACCGCGGAGCGCTGCCGCGCCCTGCGCGCGGCCGGGCACGGCACGCGCGTGCGCGAGCTGACGGGGCTGCCCGTCGATCCCTACTTCTCGGGAACGAAGGTCGAGTGGCTGCTGCAGCACGTGCCCGAGGCCCGGGCCGCCGCCGACGCGGGGACGCTTCGGATCGGCACGATCGACTCGTGGCTGGCATGGCGCATGAGCGCGGGTGCGGCGCACATCACCGACGCGTCGAACGCGGCGCGCACCATGCTCTACGATATCCATGCGGGGCGCTGGAGCGACGAGCTGTGCGCGATGCTCGGGGTGGACCCGGCGTGGCTGCCTCGGGTGGTCGACTGTGCGGGCGAGCTGGCGCGCTGCGACGGAGCGGCATACCTGGGCATCGATGCGCCGATCAGCGGGATCGCCGGCGACCAGCAGTCGGCGCTGTTCGGGCAGGCGTGCCTGGAGCGCGGCCAGGCCAAGGCGACGTACGGCACGGGCGCGTTCGTGCTGGTCAACAGCGGCGACAGCGCACCGGCGAGCGAGGCGCTGATCTCCACCGTTGCGTGGCAGCTCGGGGGCGCGGCGACGTACGCGCTCGAGGGCAGCGTGTTCACGGCCGGCGCAAGCGTGCAGTGGCTGCGCGACGGCGTGCAGTTCATCGAGTCGGCACGCGACGTGGAGCAGCTCGCAGCGAGCGTCCCCGACAGTGGTGGCGTGGTGCTGGTGCCGGCGTTCGCCGGGCTCGGCGCGCCGCACTGGGATGCGGAGGCGCGCGGTGCGCTGCTCGGGCTCACCCGTGGCACGACGCGTGCGCACGTGGCGCGGGCGACGCTCGAGGCGGTGGCGTTCCGCGTGCGCCAGCTCGTCGACTCGATGCGCGCGGAGGGCACCGACGTGCACGAGCTGCGCGTCGACGGCGGCATGGCGGCCAACGACCTGCTGATGCAGCTGCAGGCGGACGTGCTCGGCGTGCCGGTGACGCGGCCGGTCAACGTCGAGACGACATCGCTCGGGGCGGCGTTCCTGGCGGCCTACGGCTCTGGGCTGCACGCCTCGCTCGACGAGGTGGCCGCGGCATGGAAGGTCGAGCGCACGTTCGAGCCGCGCCACGACGACGCGATCCAGGCGGCGTTCGCACGCTTCGAGCATGCGGTCGATGCGACGCGCGCATTTGCCAGGGCGACGACGATCTCGTCGTCGAGCGTCAGCCCCGCGTAACGAAGCTCCGACCCAGCCCGACTTTCGTTACCCGGGTGGTCGAGATCAGCCGGGCAGGTCGTCCGCCGGGTGCGGACCGAGCTCGGCGCGGACCTGGTCGCGGAGCTTCCTGAACTCCTCGTCGCTCATCGGCGTGCCCTTGCCGTCGGCCGGCCCGAGCAGGGACGCGAGGTCGATCGACTCACCATCACCAGCGCCGCCCGAGGGATCCTTGGGGTCGGTCGGGTCCGTGGGATC
>JAGQUL010000412.1 GCA_020438525.1 Thermoleophilia bacterium
GACGCGACCAGGGTCGCGGACGGCCCCGGCTTCCAACCCCCCGACACGATGACCCCCACCGTGCCGCAGCGTGACCTTCGATACCTGGGCGTCGCCCTCATGGCGATCGTCGCTGCCTTCGCGATCGCCGGAGTCGGCGTTGGCGCGCTGCTCGGATCGACGAAGGTCGGCGGGTTCCTCGGAGCGCTGATCGGCGTTCCGGTCGCGAGCGTCGTGACGTGGCGCGTGTTCGTGAAGCCGTTCCGTGACGATTTCAACTCCCGCGACTACAGCCATCTCGCTCCGAAGCTGGGTGACGATGACTGACGCCTCCGGGATTCCGTCGACGACGACGACCAGCGCGCCCGTGCACGGCCGCATCGTTCCGCGCGCCAGCCTGGTGCTGCTGCTCGTCGCGATCGTGCCGTTCCTGGTGACCGACCTGCCGATCGAGGCGTGGCTGGTGGCCGCCGGACTGTGGCTCGCCGGCTCGATCCTGCACGCCTGGACGCGGTCGCTCGCGGCGCAGGCATCGCCGAACGCGGCGATCGGCCTGGCGGCCGTCGGGATGTTCGCTCGCATGGGAATCGCGATCGTCGTGCTGCTGTTCGTGGGCATGGACGCGACGGTCGGCGAATCGACGATCGGCGCCGGCAAGCCCGACGTGGCCGCGATCGCCCTGGTGCTCTACACGCTCGTGTTCACGTTGGACATGGGCGAGCGGATCGGATTGGATGCTTCGGTTCGACGCGCAGCCGTCGACGCCGGCAAGGAGGAAGAATGACGAGCACGACCGCAGAAGCGGCACACCACATGCCCGAGACCCCGGACCTTCCGGAGATGATCGAGCATCCCGGGCCCACCTACAACAAGGTGTTCGGCTGGGTGCTGCTCGCGCTGATCGCGGTGCTGCTGTTCGTCGGCGCGTTCCTGCTCGAGGGCGAGAAGGCCACGACCGACACCGCGGCCGAGGGCATGATCAGCGAGTTCGACGGCACCATCCCGGTGCTCGGGCTTCCCGAGTGGAAGGTCGGCCGATCGACCTCACCATCACCAAGCCGGTGCTCTACATGTGGCTCGCGTCGCTGCTGTGCGTCGGATTCGCGATCTGGCAGGCACGCCGCATGCGGCCGCGCCCCGACCGCAAGCAGACGTTCGTCGAGACGATGTACGAGTTCCTGCATGACCAGGTCGCTGATGCGACGCTGCCGGAGGGTCACATCTTCCGGCGCTACATGCCGTACCTCGCGAGCGTGTTCCTGTTCATCTGGACGATGAACCTGATCTCGTTCATCCCGCTGCCGTTCGGTGCACACTCGTGGGTCGGCGAGAACGGCGGACCCGAGGTGCTCAAGGACCTCGGCCTCTATGCGGCCACCTCGAACATCAACGTCACGTTCGCGCTCACGCTCGTCACGCTGCTGATCGCGCACGTGCTCGGCGTTCGCACGCACGGCCCGATCGGCTACCTCAAGACCTGGGCGCCCCCGGGCGGCATCGGCCTGAAGATCTTCATGTGGATCATCCACGC
>JAGQUL010000100.1 GCA_020438525.1 Thermoleophilia bacterium
GGGGAGGCTCAGAACATGCCGCCCAGGCCGAGGCTTCCGAAGAAGCGTGAGCCCGATCCGAGCAGCGAGCTGCCGAGCATCGATGCCGCCCACGGGTTGTAGGCCGATGCCAGCGGCGTGTAGCCGCCCATGAGCCCTGCGCCCATCATCGCGTACGGATTCTTGAGGCGCTCCTCGAGCCGTGCGCGCTCGATGCGCTCGTCGGCGAGTGCCCGCTCGTATCCGAGCTGCAGGTTCGAGACCTGCTTCTGGGTGGAGAGCCGGCTGTTGTAGTACGTCTGGGCGCTCACGGCGCCGCCGTACCCCATGCCGCCCATCGCGCCATAGGCGCCGGTCTGCGGGTAGACGCGGATGCGTACTGCCATCGTGATGTGACCTCCTGGAGACCGGGCGAGTGCGAGTCGCGCGGCGTCCGTCTGTTGACCTGGTGTTCGATCCGCCGCGTCCGGTGCGAAGGGCGCGGTGGTCCGTCACCCGGCTTTCGGGAACCGGGGTGTCGCGTGTCGTCACTTCTCAGGACGGTTGGCAGGGACCGGCCACCGCCGTGGCCGGAAGCGGATCCAGTCGGGCGACCCAGATCGAGTCGTCGTCGGTCGCGGAGAGCGGGCGTGCGTCGAACCAGCCGTAGGCGCCGTCGAGCTGGAAGCCTGCAGCCGCGAGCGACGCGGCCCAGCGCTCGGCGGGCACGAGCTGCAGCTCGAGCGTGGCGTGGCGCTCGCGATCATGCTCGGGCGGATCCGCGTACGGCAGGAACTCGAGCGCGCGACGCTGACGGGATCGCTTCCAGCGGCAGCGCACGTCGACCTCGAGCTTGAGGCCTCCGGCCTCGGCCGCGAACTCCGGCAGGTAGCGGGCTCGCTCCTGGAAGCGCCAGCGGCCGCCCCGGGTGAGCTCCTCGCGACGGTGCAGCCACCGGCCGTGCGTGAGCTCGATCTGCTCCGCGCTCGGATGGAACACGTCGAATGCGACGACGCCGCGAGGGCGCAGGACCTGGGCGATCGCGGCAAGCACCGCGTCGCGTTCGGGCGTGACGTGCAGCATCCCGCGGAAGGGGACGACGACCAGGTCGGCGCTCGCGGGTGCCACGAGCTGCGCGACCGTGCGCATGTCGCCCTCGAGCGTGGTGACGAGCGGCTGGAGCGATTCGCGTTCGATGCGGCCATGCAGGCGCTCGAGCTGGCTGGGCGAGATCTCGATCGCCGTGACCCGGTGCCCTGCCTGGGCGAGTGGCTCGGTCATGCGCCCGGAGCCGGCGCCGAGCTCGACCACGTCGATCGACACGCGCCCGAGCTCTGCGGCGAGCGCATCCGCCAGCCCGACGTAGAACGACACGTCCTCGACGACCTCGGCACACCACGCGTCGTACAGCTCGCCGAGCTGCTCGTACGCCTCGCCGCCGTGCGGCTCGTCGGATTCGCGTTCGTTCACGGACGCATGCTCCCACACATCGCATTCGGTTCGGCCTGCACTACGCTCGGCGGGGGACGCGACGGGCAGGCCGACAATTCGTTCAAGGGCAGGACCGTTCGGGCCGATGTTGATCACATGGCCCTCGACCCCCGATCCGCGCGACGCGCGCGCATGGGACGACTCCGCGCGCTCGCGTGGTTGCTCGCGGCCGTCGCGTTCGCGGGTGGCGTCGTGGCGTCCGCCAACGGCGCATCCTCGAGCGTCGTGGTCACGATGGACGTGGTCAGCTCCACAGAGCTGACCGACAACTGTACTGCGTCCGCCGCGCACCGGTTCGGTTCGGTGGTTCCGGGAACTCCGGCTCTGACCGCGACCGGGGCGAACGTATGCAGCATCTCGTTCTCGTCGACGAACGGGACTGCGCGCCTCGCGATGGGGCAGAAGGACGGTGCCGGCCGAGCCATGGGTGCCGTCTTCGTGAGTGACGTGAAGCAGAAGCTGCCGACCGGTGTCGGCGTGACCAGCATCGACGCATACGACGCGACCAGGGCGTACGCCACGCTCGAGAACGCACTCGTGATGCGCACCACCGACGGTGGCTCGAACTGGACGAGCCTCGGCACCTCGGCGGTGTCGACGCCGTACGACATTACGCATGCTCCGGCGGATCCCAACGTCTGGTATGCCACCGGTCTGGGCCCGAACGTGCAGAAGACCGTCAACGGCCTCGCCGCCACGCCGACGTGGACCGACCTGACCCCGGCGCTGATCGCCGGCGGCTGGCCGGCGAGCGGCCCCGACCGCACGCCGCAGGCGATCGGGTGCGCCACGACGCTCATCTGCTGGGTCGTCGGCGAGGACGGCTGGATCGGCAAGACCACCAACGGCGGGACGTCCTGGTCGGTGTTCCAGCACGCAACGGTCGGTACGGCCGACTGGAACGCGATCGCGGTGGTCGACGCGAACACGGCGTTCCTCGCGGGGGAATCCGGCTGGCTTGCCCGCACGACCACCGGCGGCGGCAACCAGGCCGCATGGACGACGACCAACACCAGTGGCACCTGGTGGTACGCGATCGCAGCGCAGTCCGCGTCGTCGGCCTATGCAGGCGGCAACAATGGCGACGTGGTCAGCTGGAACGGCACGACCTGGACCAATCGTCGCGACGCGGTTCAGGGGATGTACGACGTCGGCGGCGTCGCAGTGGATCCGTCCGACCCGGCGAAGGTATGGGTCGCGTTCGACGACGGTCTGCTGCGCACGTCGTCCGACTCCGGCGCCACCTGGACGACGCTGGATACTGCGGCCGGCCGTGACTTCCGTGCGATCGACGCGCCGACCAGCTCCGAGCTCTACCTCGCGGCGAACGGGAGTCACGTCCAGCGCTCTTCGGACGGCGGTGCGACCTGGGCGGTCGCGTCGGAGGACGCCGGCTCGGCCCGCTACTACGCCGTGGCGGCCGATCCGACGGACGGGCAGCGCGCAGTGGCGATGGACGGCGACGGCGCGATCGACCGGACCATCGATGGCGGCGCGACGTGGACGCCGGTGGCGTCGCCGGTGACGGAGCCGATCTTCGACGCACAGTTCGGGACGCAGGATGTCGGCTGGGCGGTCGGTGACCAGGGGACGATCATCAACACGATCGACGGCGGTGCGAGCTGGCAGGCACAGTCCTCGGGCACGACGGTGCGGCTGAGCGGCGTGTGGGCGGAGTCTGCAACGACCGCGTACGCCGCCGGCGAGCAGGGCACCGTGCTGCGAACGACCGATGGCGGGGCTTCGTGGACGTCCCTCACGACCGGGACCACGCGCTACCTGCAGGACGTCACCTCGACCGGCACCGGCGTTGTCATCGCCGTCGGTCGCAAGGGCAAGATGATCAGGTCGACCGACGGCGGCGACACGTTCGCTTCGGTCGGATCGCTGCCGAGCTCGTCGGACCTCGAGAACCCGGTCGCCCTCGACGCGGGCGTCGTGTACGTGATCGCCTACAACGCCGGCGGCGGCGGTGACACCTGGCGTAGCGCAGACAGCGGTGCGACCTGGACCTCGCTGCCGAACACGGCCGGCGTGAACATGGCGCACTTCGACATCGCCGCCGACGGACACCCGTGGGGTGGACAGTATTCCCAGATCGCACACTCCATCGACGACTGGGCGACGACGACCATCGACTTCGTGAGCGGCGAGAACGTCGAGGCGATCGAGGCGATCGATGCGAATGCCGCCTACGTCGTGGGTGGCGGTCACCTGATCACCCGATACAACGCCAGCAACTCCGCGAACAAGGTCATCAACGACTACACCCCGGCAACGTACGACTGGGCGTCGGGCAGCGCGACCAGCCTCTTCGGCTGGTGCCTGCAGGACGTGGCCGGTCTGGCGACCGTGGACGCGGCATGGACAGAGGACGCCGACGGTACCTGTACGGCGACCGACGGCCCCGAGTGGGCAGCAGTGCCTGCTACCGCCCAGCGGGTCGCCTACACGTCGGTTTCGGGCGACGTGGGGCAGGTCGACGTCGTGTGGGGCGTTCGGCCAAAGGACAACCAGACGAAGGGCACGTACACCGCAACCGTCGTGTTCGAGGTGCTCTCGCCGAACGTGTGACGACGCTCGCACGCCGCGCCCGCGCACGCACGCGGTAGGCTCCGTGCATGGCCGATATCGAACAGATGGCGCGAGACGCGCGCGTGGAACTGGAAGCAGCGACCACCGTCGCGGAGCTCGACGAGGCGAAGATCCGTCACCTCGGCAAGAACGGTCCGCTGGTGCTGCTGCTGCGCAACATCAAGGACCTGCCGCCGGAGCAGCGGGGCCACGTCGGCAAGAACGGCAACATCGCGCGCAAGGAGCTCGAGGCGCTCGCCCAGCAGCGCCACGACCAGCTCGCCGCCGCCGAGCTCGACGAGCGCCTGCGGGCCGACGCGATCGACGTGACGCTGCCCACCCGCGCGATGCCGCAGGGCACCCTGCACCTGCTCACGCAGACGCGCCGCATGCTCGAGGACATCTTCCTGGGCATGGGCTACGACGTGATCGACGCGCCCGAGGTCGAGAACGAGTGGTACGGATTCACCGCGCTCAACACCCCGGTCGGCCACCCCGCCCGCAACCCGTCCGACACCTTCTACATCGCCGGCCGCGACCAGGACGCCGGCGCGAACGACGACGCGGTGATCCTGCGTACCCAGACGTCCACGGCGCAGCTGCGGGCGATGCAGCTCACGAAGCCGCCGCTCTACGTCGTGCACCCGGGCCGCGTCTACCGTCGCGACGACATCGACGCGACCCACTCCGACATGTTCCACCAGATGGAGGCACTCGCGATCGACGAGGGCCTCACGCTCGCCCACCTCAAGGGCACGATCGAGACGTTCCTGCACCGCCTGTTCGGCGACTCGCTCGAGGTGCGCCTGCGCACGCACTTCTTCCCGTTCACCGAGCCGAGCGTCGAGGCCGACGTGCAGTGCTTCAGCTGCGGCGGTACCGGTGACCCCTCCGCCGAGGATGTCGCATCGGGCGACTTCGACCGCTGCCGCGTGTGCCGCGGCGAGGGCTGGATCGAGATCATGGGCGCCGGCATGGTCGACCCGAACGTGCTCGACGCGGTCGATGGATACGACCCGGACCGGCTGAGCGGGTTCGCGTTCGGCATCGGCATCGACCGCGTGGCGATGCTCCGCCACGGCTTCCCCGACCTGCGCATGCTCTTCCAGAACGACCTGCGCTTCAACCGCCAGTTCGCCGGTCGCAGCTGACCCGCAGCCCGTCGTCGTCCACCGCACTCACCGAGGATTCACTCGACATGAAGGTTCCCTACTCCTGGCTCCGCGACATCGTTCCTGGCCTGCCCGAAGATCCGACCGAGGTCGCACGCCGCCTCTCCGACAGCGGCACCTACGTGGAGGCGATCCACGAGGTCGGTGTGGCGAACGCCTCCAACGGCGGCGGCGAGCCGTTCCGGATCGGCGTGGTGCGCGAGCTCGAGCAGCACCCCGACGCCGACAAGCTGCGCGTCGCGAAGGTCGACGTGGGCGGGGGTGAGCTGCAGCAGATCGTGTGCGGTGCGCCGAACGTGGCGGCCGGCGAGACCGTCGCCGTGGTGCTGCCCGGCGGCGTGATGCCCGACGGCCTGAAGATCAAGCCCGCGAAGCTGCGCGGCGTCGAGAGTCACGGCATGCTGATGAGCGAGCGCGAGCTCGGAATCAGCACCGAGCATGACGGGATCATGCTGCTCGACACAGAGCTCGAGCCGGGTGCGCCGCTCGCGCACCTGTTCGCGATCGGCGACCACGTGCTCGAGCTCGAGATCACCGGCAACCGACCCGACTGCCTCGGCGTGCTCGGCGTGGCGATCGAGGCCGGCGCCGCGATGGGCCTCGACCTCGCCGACCTCGCGCCCTGGGACATCGACCCGAACGCCGAGGGCGACGTGCATGACCACGTCGCGGTGGAGCTCGAGGCGAGCGACCTGTGCCCGCGCTACATGGCGCGCGCGTTCGTGGACGTGAAGGTCGGCCCGAGCCCGCTCTGGATGAAGGCGTGGCTCGCGCGCGCCGGCATGCGCTCGATCAACAACGTGGTCGACGTGACCAACATCGTGATGCTGCTCACCGGCCAGCCGCTGCACGCGTTCGACGCCGACCACATCGGCGGCTCGAAGATCGTCGTGCGCCGCGCGCACGAGGACGAGCCGGTCACCACGCTCGACGACGTGGAGCGCACCCTCGATCCCGAGATGCTCGTGATCGCCGACGCCGAGCGCCCCGCCGTGATCGCCGGCGTGATGGGTGCCGCCGACGTGGAGGTCACCGGATCCACGACGCGCATCGTGCTCGAGGCCGCGTGCTTCGACGGGCACTCGATCCAGCGCACGAGCCGCCAGCTGGGGCTGCGCTCGGAGAGCTCCTCGCGCTTCGAGAAGGGCCTCGATCCGTACTCGCCCGAGCTCGCGATGGGCATCGCCAGCCGCATGCTCGTGGAGCTCGGCATCGCGAGGCTCGTGCCCGGCACGATCGACGCGCAGGCACCCGGCGGCCTGCAGGAGCGACCCGTGTTCGACATGCCGGCCGACCTTCCCGCACGCATCCTGGGCATCGAGCTGGGCGACGACGACATCCAGGACACGCTCGACCGCCTGCAGTTCCGTGCCATGAGGGCGGGCGACTCGTGGCGCATCGAGGTGCCGCACGCACGCATGGGCGACGTGACCCGCCCGATCGACGTGGTCGAGGAGCTCGGCCGCTTCCGCCTTGCGCAGATCCCGAGCGAGCTGCCGCCGATCCGCACGCACGGCGCGCGACTCACCGATCACCAGCGCCTGCGCCGGCTGCTCGAGGACACGTGCGCCGGGCTGGGCCTGCACGAGGTGGTGACGTACGGGCTGGTCGCGCCCGGCACCGCGGAGTCGCTCGGCAACGCGGAGGAGACCGTGCTGCGGCTCGCCAACCCCGCGACCGTCGACCACGCCGAGCTGCGCACCGGACTGATCACCGGGCACCTCGAGGTCGCACGCCGCAACCACGCCGCGGGCGAGCGCGACGTTGCGCTCTTCGAGGTCGGGCGGATCTTCTTCGCCGCGCCGGCCGGCGCGACCGGCCACGACGGCCTGCCGCGCTTCTCGAGCGAGCGGGACGTGCTCGGCCTGCTCGCCACCGGATCGCTCGGCGGCTCGCGCTGGGACCTCGGCGACGGCATCCCGGCCGACTACCCGGCTGTGGCGGGGCTCGTCGCATCGATCCTCGCGGCGACCGGCATCGAGGCACGCTTCGAGCCGATCCCGAACGCGCCGGAGTGGGTGCACCCCGGCCAGACCGCCGCGGTTTGCGCCGCCGGCAGCGGCGAGGTGCTCGGCTGGGTGGGTGCCGTGCACCCGCGCTTCGCGGCCGCGCACGGAGTAGAGGCCGACGCGTTCGCGGCGCACCTGGACCTGCACGCGATCGCGGATGCGCGCGAGACTGTGCATCGGTTCACGCCGTTCAGCGAGTTCCCGCCGGTGGTGGAGGACATCGCCGTGGTGCTCGCCGATTCCGTGGCCGGTGGCGACGTGCTGATCGCCGCACGCGAGGCGGGGGGCGAGCTGCTCGAGCACGTCGAGGTGTTCGACCGCTACGTTGGCGAGCCGATCGAGGCCGGGCACTACTCGCTCGCGCTGCGGCTCACGTTCCGCGCCCCTGATCGAACGCTCACCGATGCGGAGACCGCAGCCGTGCGTGCGGCGATCGTCGCGTCGCTGGAGCAGCGGTTCGACGCGCAGCTGCGCGGCTGATCCTCAGCGCGTGTCAGGGGAGCCAGACACATACTTGTAAGGGCGGCCTGACAACCTGCTATGCTTCGCGGCATGAAGACCGACGCCGACGGACGAACCCGCATCTCCACGAACAAGCTGATCGCCTGGTCGATCGCGTTCAGCATCCTGTTCGTGATCGCGATCTCGATGGTCGCGGCCAGCGGCGCACCTGATCCCACGGACGTCGCGCCCGGTGCGCAGTCGCTCGCCACGAGCATCACCAACGCGTCGGTGATCGTGTTCCGCGAGGGGCTCGAGGCGGTCCTCATCTTCGCTGCGATCACCGCGAGCTTCCTCGGCGCACGCAGCCGCTACCGCCGCCCCGTCGTGCTCGGCGTGGTCGCAGCGTTCGTCACGACCGTGGTGAGCTGGTTCGCGCTCACGGCCGCGCTCGGCGCGCTGCCGCTGAGCGAGGACGTGCTGCTTGCGGTGACGGGGCTCGTCGCCGTGGCGGTGCTGCTGCTCGTCATGAACTGGTTCTTCCACAAGGTCTACTGGAC
>JAGQUL010000101.1 GCA_020438525.1 Thermoleophilia bacterium
ATGTTCATCTCGATGTACGCGCTCGCCGCGCTGCACCTCGGGTTCGGCCTGATCGCCGCGTTCGCGATCCCCGGTGGTGGCATCGCCATCCTGCTCGTGCTCGTCGCGATGGGCAGCTTCTACGTGCTGTGCGCCCACAGCTGGGCCCTTGCGCACGCAGTCGCTCGCCGCCATCGCGACTGACGTTCAACGAGCGACTGCGTCGAGCACCGCGTCGAGGCTGCCCAGGTCGTCGAGCTGCTGCACGAGCAGCCCGAGGCCCGCGATCGTGCCGTGCCGATCCACCTCCGCGCGCAGCAGCGCCCGACGATCGGCCTCCGCCTCGCCCAGGATCAGCTCGCTGCGCCGCGCGCCCGACGCCAGCACGTCCACCGGCGGGAACAGGCCCGCTCGCATCGCATCCTCGTCGAGCCGCCACTCCACGTTGCCGGTGCCCACCAGCTCGTGCAGCACCACCTCGTCGAGCTCCTGTGTCGTGTCCACGAGCGCCGTGGCTAGCACCGTCAAGGATCCGGAGACGCCGTGCTCGGGATCCGCCGCTCGTGCGCGGCTGAACCAGCTGCGCAGCTCCACGAGCGCGGTCTGTGGCAGCCCGCCGTCGAGCACGCGCCCGTCGCTGTGGTCGTGCACCGCCGCGAGCGCCCGCGCGAGCGCACCGATCGAGTCCACCAGCACCGCGACATCCGCACCGGCCGCCGCATCCTGCTGCGCCTCGTCGAACACCGACGCCAGCCGCAGGTGATCCTCCGGACCCTCGACCTCGCTCGTCGTGCCGGTCACCCGCACGTCGGGGAGCTCCTCACGCCACTCGAGCTGCTCCTCGACCGGCCGGTCCACGAGCACCACTCGAACGTCCACACCAGCGGCGACCAGGGCTCCACCCAGCCACCGCAGCACCGTCGTCGCACCCGTTCGCGGCGCACCCACGACCAGCCCACGCTGCCCCAGCGCAAGCGGCGCCGCCAGCTCCAGCGGAATCGCCTGGCGCGGCCCACCCGGCCGCGCGATCGGCACGTGCCGGTGCGGAAAGACGATCCCGGTTCGATGGTCGTGGTCGGGCATGCTTGGATACTGGCACGTAGCACGGACCACGGGAGCACCGCACCAGTGCGAGACATCGACTTCGACACGATCGAGACCGACGAGCTGCTCGACCTCGCTCGCCGACAGGTCGACGCCTGGACCCGAGCCGTGCTGGAGCTCGCGCCACCCGACGACGCACGCGTCGACGCGCACTGCCACATCGGCATCGACAGCGACGGATCCCGCATCGACGAGGACCAGCTGCTCGCCCAGCTCGACCGCGCCGACATCCACCACGCGACCGTGACCGCGCTGCACCAGCCCAGCGGCTACGTCGCGGAGAACGCCCGCATCCGCGAGGTCGCAGCCGCATCCGACGGCCGCCTGCACGCGCTGCACCGGTGCGACCCGAACGCACCGGACCCCGCCGCCGACGCGCGCGCCGGGCTCGCCGCGGGCGCGATCGGGCTGAAGTGGCATCCGCGCGCCGAGCAGTTCGGCATGCGCGACGAGGTCGCCACCGTGACCGCAGCCGTGGCCGACGAGGCAGGCGTGCCGATCCTCATCCACGCCGGACGCGGCATGCAGCAGCTGGGGGAGGGCGTCATCGAGCTCGCCCGCACCCACCGCGACGCGACGTTCCTGCTCGCCCACGCCGCGATCAGCGACATCGCCTGGATCGTCGAGGAATCACGCGACCTGCCGAACGTCGTCTTCGACACGTCGTGGTGGCGACCAACCGACGTGGCGGTGCTGCTCGCCACCTGCGAGCCCGAGCGGATCCTGCACGGCAGCGACCCGCCCTACGGCACCGCACCCATGGGCCTGCAGGTCACCGCACGTCTGGCACGGGCATGCGGCTGGGGCGACGACGCGATGGCGGCGCTGCTCGGCGGCACGGCCCGTCGGGTGTTCGGACTCGGCGACCCGGCAGCGGCGATCACCGGTCACGCGCCGCACATGCCGATCGAGGTTCCGGCGTTCCGGCGCGCGAGCGAGCTGCTCGCCGCCGCGCTGCACGTCGAGTTCGGCCAGGGCGAGTCGGCGGAGGTGTTCGACCTCGCGATCGCGGCGCTCGACGTGCCGCCGAGCCACGAGCTGCACGATGCAGCCAACACCCTTCAGGGCGTGATCGCGGCGGGGCGGGCGCTGTTCGACCGCGACGGCGAGGGGCATCATTCCCCCGACGAGGAATCGTTCATGGCGATGCCCGTCACCCGTCGCGCGGGGGTCGAACTGCTCATCTGCACGCTCACCCACCTGTCCACGCCAGCGCTCCCGACGACCGCGATCGATCGTGTAGGCTGAGCGGACCCTAGCCCCGTTCGTCTAGTGGCCTAGGACGCCGGCCTTTCACGCCGGTAGCACGGGTTCG
>JAGQUL010000102.1 GCA_020438525.1 Thermoleophilia bacterium
TGCAGGTGCTCGACGACGGTCGCCTGACCGACGGGCAGGGACGTACGGTCGACTTCCGCAACGCGGTGATCGTGATGACCAGCAACCTCGGCTCGTCGCACCTCGCACTCGGCGTGGTGGGCGACGACGAGCGCGAGGCCGTGATGGCCGACGTGCGGGCGCACTTCCGACCGGAGTTCCTCAACCGGCTCGACGAGCTCGTGATCTTCGAGCCGCTCGGCAAGGAGCAGCTGCGCGAGATCGTCGAGATCCAGCTCGAGCGCCTGGGCCGACGGCTCCAGGAGCGCGACCTGCAGCTCGAGGTCAGCGGCGCGGCGAAGGACCTCGTCGCGCGCGTGGGCTACGACCCGGTGTACGGCGCGCGCCCGCTCAAGCGAGCGATCCAGCGACTGCTCGAGAACCCGCTCGCGCAGCGACTGCTCGGGGGCGACTTCATGCCCGGCGACACGGTGCAGGTCGACGTCGATGCCGACGACTCGGCCCTGACGTTCGCGCGGCGAGTCGCGGCGGAAGCCTGACGAGCTCCGCCCGACGTGGCAGGATCGCCGGTGCGGACATCGAATTCGTTCGATGACCGCCGCGCGGCGTGCCCGCGCGACTGCACACGGCCCGGAAGGCAGGCTCCAGGATGGACGGCAAGCTCGACTTCGGCGCGACGTTCTCGCGCGTGTTCGACCTCTACGGCAAGCACTTCGTGCCGCTGATCACGTACTCGGCGATCTTCTACGGCGCGGTCGCACTCGTCTGGGCGATCGTCGCCGGCGTGCTCATCACCAGCCTTGCTGCGGGAGCACTGCTCGCGCTCGTGGGCATCGTGCTGTCGATCGTCGCGTCGATGCTGATCACCGGTGCCTACATCGTGGCGCTCGACGACGCGGAGAAGACCGGTACGTTCCCGGCGTTCGGCGACGTGTGGCCCCGCGTCACCCCGATGCTCGGGCCGCTCGTGGTCACGTCGCTGCTCGCAGGGCTCGGCATCCTCGGCGGAATGATCCTGCTGGTGATTCCGGGCCTCGTGCTCGCCACCTGGTGGTTCGTCGCCGCTCCGGTCGTGATGCTCGAGAACAAGTCCGGGTCGAGTGCGCTCGGCCGTTCGCGCGACCTCGTGCGTGGCAACGGCTGGACGGTCTTCGGCCTGTTCGTGGTGGTGTCGATCATCACCGGTATCGCCGACGGCATCATCGGTGGCATCGCCGGTGCGATCTTCTCCTTCAACGACATCGTCGAGACGTTCTTCCGGGAGTTCGCGCCCGGCGTGCTGACCGGCCCGATCTCGGCGCTGCTGACTGTGATCGTCTACCACGCGCTCGCAGGGACGGGATCCGGCAACGACGGCCAGGTCCCGCCGGTGCCGCCGGCAACCGGAACGCCGATCCAGCCGCCGGTCAATCCCGCGCCGCCGGCGAACCCGTCGAATCCCGCGCCGCCGACCGATCCGCCGACGGGTGGGCAGGGCCCCTTCGTCTGATCGAGCGGCATGCTCGGCATACGTGACTCGCGCGCGGGCCTCGCTTCGGCGGGGCCCGCGGCGCATTCGCGGGTCAGCCGTTGAACGACACGTGCACGTGGTCGTAGTGCTGGAGGCGGTTGTACTCGCCGCGGTTCGACTGCTTCAGCGCGGCGAGGCTCGCCTGTGTCTTGCCCGGATACGTGTAGTCGCGCCACGCCCAGTCGTTGGTCGCCGACGCGATCCGTCCGTTGTGGATCACGTACTTGACGTCGAGCTTCCCGGCCTTGCCCTGCTGGCGCATGTACTCGGCATAGGCCTGCATCTGCTCGGTGCCCTGCGTCGACGACGCAGATCCGATCGCAAGCTGGGAGACGTCGATCGCGAGACCCTTGGGATGGTCGGAGTTCGGCGCACCGCCGCTGCGATGACCGCTCACGAGCGGCAGCCCGAAGCTGTGTGCGACCTCGAGGCCTCGTGCCGCTGGTGCCTTGAGGCCCTTGGTGCTGGCCTTGTCCTTGACGGTGGACGGGTCGACGGAGCCGCCTCCCGCCACGGAGGTTGACGGCGCTGGCGGCCGTGCGGAGCGCGGGGGTGAGCCCGCAGTGGCCGTGGCGCCGCTCGGGGCAGTGGTCGGCGACGATGCCAGCTCGAGGCTCGCCGGCGCGTCGGGAGCCGCTGCTGCTCCCTGCAGCGAGGCTCCGCCGCCGGACGCAGCGGGGGCCTGTTGCGAGAGCACCGACACGAGTCCTCGTACTGCGTCGACGAGCCCCTGCACGGCGGTGACGAGGCCCGTGAGCTGCTCGGTCGAAACGCCTGCGAGCGGGCCGCCACCGGCGACTGCGGCGCTCGGCGCTGGCTGCTGGCAGCCGCATGACATGCTGGTCGGCGCTGCGTACTGCGGCAGCGCGCCCGTGGTCGGGCTGATGGTCGACATCGGCGTTGCTCCCCCTCCTGCACCCGACGCGGTGGCTCGCGTTCGAGCGTGTGGGCCGGCCCCGGTGCGGTGGGTGCGCACGCGGCGGCAATGGCCTTCCCCGACTCCACCGTGCACCAGGTTCGGTGATCCGACAAGGGGCGATCCGTCCCGAATCCGTCGATGTTGCGATGCGTCCAACGTGCGCGGAACGCTCAAGGGACCGCATGGGACCGCCGATGCAGCCTGCAGGAGACCGTCGAATCACGCGTGATGGCGGCGGTCGACGATGCAACACGTCCAGGGGAACAGGTGGCGGAAGCCCTCTCACAGAGCGATATCGACTCGCTGCTCGCGATGGCGGCGGATCATCCGGCGGCGCAGCCGGATGGCGGCACCGCGGGTGCCGCTGCGCCCGCAGCCGCTTCGCCGACGCCTGCCTCGGGCCCGACGCGCGACAACGGGCGGCTTCGCTACGTCCGCAAGATGGACTTCGCACGCCCCTCGAAGTTCAACAAGGACCAGCTGCGTACGCTGCAGATGCTGCACGAGGCGTTCTGTCGCCGTGCGTCGACGCTGCTGTCGGGCAACGTGCGATCGCTCGTCGAGGTGTCCGTGACCGGCGCCGAGCAGATTCCCTACGGCGACTTCGTGTCGTCGCTCCCCGTCCCGACGTTCACCAGCGTGCTCGAGGTCGCGCCGCTCGGAACGAACGCGATGGCGTCGATCGACCTGCCGCTGCTCTTCGCGATGATCGATCGCATGCTCGGCGGCCCGGGCACCAACGTCTCCCGCGTACGCGAGCTCACGGAGATCGAGGCCGGCCTCGCATCGAACCTGATGGAGCGCCTGCTCGAGGAGCTCAGCGGCGCGTGGAACGATCTGGTGCCGATCGAATTTCGGCTGCGCGGCATCGAGATGAACGCGCAGTTCGCGCAGATCGTGCCCGCATCGGAGCCGAGCGTGCTCATCATCATGGAGCTGTCGATCGGCACCGCGACCGGCTCGCTGTCGATCTGCCTGCCGTACCGCTCGATCGAGTCGGTGGTCGGCAACCTCGCCGCCCATCGGTACTTCTCGATCGGCGAGGACGCACCCGAGCACAAGGACGCGCTGCTCGCGTCGCTGCAGGGCGTCAAGATGCCGGTCCGCGCCGAGATCGGGGCCACCAAGGTCCCGGTCGAGACGGTGCTGGGCCTCCAGCCGGGTGACGTGGTTCCGCTCGGTCGTCGCGTCGACGACGGCGTTCGGCTCGTCATCGGATCCACCCGCGCCTACAACGCGCTGCCCGGCCGCGACGGCAATCGTGTCGCCGTGCGGATCGTGGACAAGATCGATCGCGACGGCGGTGCGCCGCAGTGACCCCGCAGCCGAACACCCCGTGGAACGAGCACGTGGCGCTCGCCGAGTCGGTGTCGCAGACGATCGCCGACATGCTCGGCGGTGCGACCGGCTCGATCGTCGAGGTCAGCAAGGTCGCCGCGTTCGAGCCGGAGGACCTGCTGCCGGGCCGCCCCGTGCCGCTGCGGGCGATCATCGTGACGTTCCATCGTCCGCTGCGCGACGTGCTGGTGTTCCTCACGTCGCTCAAGGAAGATCAGGTGCGACCGCTCGTCGAGACTGCGGCGGAAGCAACGATCGCGGCGCTCGACGTGCCGACGAGTCCGGACCAGCATGGTCCGCTCGGTCGCTTCGACGTGGCCGATGCCGTGGAGCTCGAGACGATCGACGTGGCGCTCGAGCAGTGCGACGCGCTGTTCCTCGAGGCGACCTACGGCTTCGAGGTGCCCAACGGCGAGCTGCGGATGGTGATCGGCTCGGGCCTGCTCGAGTCCGCGGCGTGCTTCGTGAACGGCGTGCCCGACCCATATGCAGTCGAGGCACCAGCCGTGTCGGTCGGCACGACCCTGGAGCTCGGCGACGACATCCACGCGGCGGGGATCGAGGGCCTCGAGACCGACGCTGCGCAGGACGGTCGAGACGGCTCGAGCCGCTATGAGCTCGGGGACGACGTGATCGGTGGCGCAGACACGGCGGCACAGCTCGTCACCGAGGGCATCGGCGCAGCCGGATCGACGAGCGGCATCGACGCCTACGACGAGATGCTCGCAGCCCAGGAGCGCGCGGAGGCGCAGGCCGCCGCGGCGCTCGGGACCGGCGCGGCAGCGACCGCGGGTGCCGTGGCCGGTGGCGTGGCCGATGCCAACGTGCAGGCGGCCGACGCGGCGAACGCAGCCACCGAACGATGGACCCAGCTGCTCAGCGGCGTCGAGGTGGAGCTCTCCGCCGAGCTCGGCAGGACGGACCTGACGCTCGGCGACATCACCTCGCTTGCCTCCGACAGCGTGCTGACGCTCGACCAGCTCGTCCACGAGCCCGTCGGCGTGTACGTGAACGGTACGCGCTATGCGACCGCTCGCCTGGTCGTGGTGGACGGCGAATACGGCATCGAGATCCTCGAGGTGCTCGAGCAGGATCCCGGCCTCTCGCTGCTCGCAGCCTGAGCGCGCGATACGATCGCCGCATGACCGACGTCGACGACGACGAGATCGAGTACTGCTACCGGCATCCTGATCGCGAGACGGCGCTGCGCTGCATCACGTGCGATCGGCCGATCTGCGTGGACTGCGCGATCGCGGCGCCTGTCGGCTTCAAGTGCCCGGACCACGGGCGCACGTCGCGTGCCGAGCGCGGAGTCGTGCCCACGACGCGTCTGGCTCGCGGCGCGATCTTCGCGGCGATCGTCGCCTCGGCGCTGGGCGTGATCCTGTCGGTGCTGCGCGTACCGTTCTTCGGCATCATCCTCGCGTACTTCGCAGGCACCGCCACCGGCGAGGCGGCACGGCGAGGCAGCGGCGGCTATCGCGATCCGGTGCTCGCTCGGATCGCCGCGACCGCGAGCGCAGCCGGCATGCTGCTGCTGCCGCTCGCGTGGCTCGCCGGTGGCAGCCAGCCCGGCCAGTGGCTGGCGTGGGTCCTGATCGAGGCCGCCGCGGCGGCCTACGGCGCGTTCGTGCGCGCGAGCTGACCCGGTCCGACGGCACACGCAGGGGCCGCCCGAAGGCGACCCCTGTAGTGCGTGCTCGTCCCTCCTCGACCCTGAAGTCGAGGTGTCCCGGGGGGATCTCGCGGAATGTGTGTCAGCCGGGCAACGGCGGCGGCAGGTCGCTCGCGCCCGGAGCCGGCGGCGCGGGCGGCAGGTCGCCGTGCGGATTCGCGGAGGGCGGTGCATCGGAACCGCTCGTCGACGGGCTCGGCGGCGGGCTCGACGGCGCATCTCCCGAGCCCGTGCCCTTGCCCTTCGTCGGCGCATCGCCCTTCGGAGGTGCTTCACCCTTCGGCGGCGCATCGCCCTGCTTCGGTCCGGAGTGCTTGCCCGGGTGCTTGGCCGGCGGGTTGTGCGTACCCGGCGTGTACGGCTTGGCCGGTCCGGTGAACATCGGCGTGTACTTGAAGTCCGGGACCTTCAGGTCGCAGTCGGGAATCTTCAGCTTCTGCCCGGGATAGATCAGGTCCGGATTCTTGATCTGGTCGCGGTTGGCCCAGTAGAGCTGCTGCCAGGTCAGGCCGTACTTCGGTGCGATCACCGAGAGGTACTCGCCCTTGCCGACCGTGTGCGTGCCGCGATCGTGCCCGTGCTGGTCGACTGCGCCGGTGTGGCTCGGACCCTTCGTGGGCGGCGTTCCCTTGGACGGCGGCGTGCCGGTCGGTCCGTCGCCCTTGCTCGGCGGCGTTCCCTTGCCGGGAGGCGTATCGGGGACGGGCGGTGCGCAGACCACGGGCGACGGCATCTCCTCGCTCGACGGCGGCGTCGACGGTGGCGGGTCGGTGGGCAGCTTCGACGGTGGCCCGTCGTCCACCTGCGGCGGCATGGACGGATACTTCATCGGCGGCTGCTCGCTGGCGGGCGGAGCCTGCGGCGGCCCCTGCGGCGGCGTGCAGCCG
>JAGQUL010000103.1 GCA_020438525.1 Thermoleophilia bacterium
ACCGCCCGCGCCGAACAGGACGTATGTACACAACCCGCACATACCACGGGTTCCGTACATACGTCTCGCGTGCCCCCTCACCTGTGGCCCGCACCAAACAGGACGTATGTACACAACCCGCACATACCGCGGGTTCCGTACATACGTCGTGCGCGTTGCACGCGACGGTTGTGATCGGCGGTGGGACCGGGGGTTGCGATCGGCGGTGGGATCTGGGGGTTGCGATCGGCGGTGGGACCCGGGGGTTGCGATCGGCGGCGGCGCGGGAAGGACGATCACATGAACGGCGACGACACGACTCCCGACCCCGAGGCCGCGAAGACCCCGGCCGAGATCGACCCGGCCGCGCTCAAGGACGCGCACGGGCGCACCGGTCGGATGTTCAAGGCCGCCGGGCTCCCGTTCGAGGAAGACGAGTTCGACGACGACGATTCCACGAGTTCGTCGAGCGAGGACGGGGACTCCTCTTCCTCGAGCGACGACGACGCTGCTGCGTCGACCGACGCCTGATCATCGATGCTCCAGCGCGTGTCTGCGAGCAGCGGCACCGCGTCAACTGACGCGTCGCGTCCCGGCGAGCAGCCGCACCGCGTCAGTCGGGGCAGCGCTCGCCGTGCAGCTCGGGGTGAGGGCCGTACTCGCACAGGCTGCGGAACTGCGCGTACCACTGCGCGGCCGAGACGAGCGTGAACGCGGCGCCGAGCACCGCCACGGCGAGCATCGCCCAGCCACGCAGGGTGGCACGTCTGCGCGGCGGCAGCCCCCAGCCCCGAAGTGCCGCATCGCTGCCGAACAGCATCCCGGCAACCAGGCAGGTGATCGTGACCGCCACGGTCGCGTGCCGCATCCCCACACCGACGAGGTCGTAGGCGATCGGCACGAGCGGTGCCGCCACGAGCAGCGCCCCGCACGCCACGCCTGCGACGATCGCGAGCAGCCGCCGAGCGTCGATCCCGCGGATCCGCGCCTCGTCGCGCAGCCACACGCCCGCGAGCGCCGCGGCGAGGATCGCGCCCCACCACAGCAGCGTGAACAGCATCGGCCCGGGGCTCGTGAGCGCGTGTCCGACGCGGCGTGCGAAGTGCACCGGCTCACCGAGCGGGTGCCACGAGTGGAAAGCGCTCGATCCGACCGAGGTAGATCCCGAACGCGAACACGCCGCAGACCGGGACGAGCGCGCGAAGGTACCAGTGCTCGCGATCGTGCCGCTGCAGCCACGCACGCCCGAGCAGCACGAGCATGATCCACGCCGCCACGCCGAGCGTGAGGAACACCGCGTACTGCACGGAGAACGTGATCGCTGCGCCGAGGGTCGCGTCGCCGAGCCGAACGTCCTGGATGAAGTGGAACAGGTCGGTGAGCACGTACGGCGCGTTCGGCGCGAACGCCACCACCCCCACGATCCCGACCACGCGGGCGATCCGGCTTCCTGCGCGCGCCGCGCGCGACCATCCCCACGCTGCCAGCCCGACCAGCACCACCGCGACCACGGCACGCACCGGCGCGTCGAGCAGGTCTCCTCGCACCCCGAGCCGGACGGCCAGCAACAGCGGCGCCGCCGGGACCAGCACGCGAGCAGCCAGTCGTCGCCTCGCATCGTTCGGGTCGAGGTGCATGGCGAACAACACGGGAGCCCAGGCGAGGAACAGGTTGCCCGTCATCCACGACAGGTTCTTGACCGCTGCTTCGAGAACGTCCATCCCGCGCTGCGCCCGGTCGCCGCGTCAGGCCGCGCGGCGTGCCAGCTCGTCCCAGCCGTCGACATCCTCGAGCGTCATGAGCAGCATCGCCACGGGAAGACCCACGACGTTCTGGTAGCAGCCGCCCACGCCGCTCACCATCGCGGCGCCAGTCCCCTGGATCGCGTAGCCACCGGCTCGGCCGCGCCACTCCTCGCCGTCGAGGTAGCGCTGCAGCAGCGCGTCGGGGAAGTCTCGGAACCGCACCTTGGTTCGCACGGCCCGCTCGAACCGATCGCCGGTGGCCGGATCGACGAGCACGATTCCACCCACCACGTCATGCGAGCACCCACGCAGCAGCGCGAGCATCGTGAAGGCGTCCTCCGCGGTCTCGGGCTTGCCGAACGGGATGCCGTCCACATCCACGACCGTGTCGCACGCGAGCACGAGCTCGTCGCCCGAGCGCGCCTGGTCGAGTGCCGCGTCGGCCTTGCGCCGCGCGTTCTCCACCGCGAGCTGCGACGGATCGCCCATCTCGAGCTCCTCCACGTCGGGCACCAGCACCCGGAACGGGATCCCGAGCTGCTCGAGGATCGCGCTTCGCTGCGGCGAGCCGGATGCGAGGAGGATCGACATGGTCGTCGCCCCGCGAGCTACTTGACGATCTCGCCCTTGCCGGCGAACCAGAGCTTGATCTCGCGCTTGGCGCTCTTGAGCGAGTCGCTGCCGTGCACCACGTTCTCGCCCATGTCCTGCGCGAGGTCGCCGCGGATCGTGCCGGGAGCTGCATCGACCGGGTTGGTCGCGCCGATCATCAGGCGTGCGACCGACACGGCCTTCTCGCCCTCGATCACCATCGCGCAGACCGGGCCGGCGGTGATGCCGTCGATCAGCTCGCCGAAGAACGGCTTGCCCTTGTGCTCGGCGTAGTGCTCCTTGGCGAGCGCCGCCGTGACCTTCATCAGCTTCATGCCCTTGAGGCGGTAGCCGCGTGCCTCGAATCGACGCACGACCTCGCCGACGAGCCCGCGCTCGACGCCGCCCGGCTTGACCATCACGAAGGTTCGCTCGACTGCCATGTTCCTGTGTATCCGTTCGTCTCGGTGAGTAGCTGGTGGTCGGCTGGTCGCCGACCGTCGGGTGCACCCTTGCACATGCACGCGCGCCGCGCACGAGGCGCGGCGCACGGTTCACATGGGTGGAGGCTCAGATGCGGGTGGTGTCGCCCGCGCCGAAGGGCTCGGTGCGGATCTCGCCGCCCTCGTCCTTCGTGGCGCTCGCGGCGCTCGCGGAGCCGGACGTGGTGCCGACCTTCTCGGAATCGCGATCCTTGGAGCGGTCGCGATCGCGGCTGCGGCTGCGGTCCTTCGAGCGGGTCTCTCGGCTCGAGGAGGACGACGTGTCGCGTCGCTCGCGCGAGCTCGAACCCTCCGACTGCGAGGAGCGGCTCGAGGTGTTGACCGGTCCGCGTCGCGATGCGCCACCACCGGGACCGGCAGGTCCGCGGCCGCCTCGACCCGGAACCTCGGTCTCGCAGAACGGGCACATCACCCAGCGCGGATCGAGCGGCTTGTCGCAGCCGGTGCAGCTCTGGCGAAGCTTCGTGGTGCACACCGGGCAGCTCAGGTAGTCGCCCTCGATGTGGCTCTTGCAGTACGGGCAGCGCTCCTGGCGGCCGAGCTGGCGCTCGAGCGCGCGGATCTCGAGCTCCCGCTCGCGCACGTCGGCGATGTACTCGCTCGGGCGCACGAGCATGTAGATGAGCACGCCGAACACCGGCAGCATCGCGATGGCGGTGAAGGTGGCGACCATGATCGGGTCCTCGGTGCGCTTGCGCGCATCCTTGTACGTCCAGATCACGATCGCGACGTAGAACGCAAGGCCCAGGATCAGGCCCATGTTCTTGCCCAGGTCGATGATGTCGGTCAGGCTCATGTCAGCTCCGGTTCGAATGTCGCTACAGCAGCGCTCGTCCGATCAGCAACCCCGTGCCGAACCCGGCAGCGAGGACCACCATGCTCACGAGCACCGTCTTGACGACGGAGCCGAGCACGCTGGGCCGCTCGCGGCGACCGGAACGACTGATGCGGGGAGCACCGGACATCGGTTGCCGGGAAGTTTCGCAGATCGGCCGGCGCAAGGTGGTGCAGCAGGGCGATTCGTCGCACTTTCGTCCCCGAACGGCCATTGACGGATCATGATTTGCAGTTTATCCAATATGCATGAACGCAATTGACGCTTACCTCGCCAGCTACGCCGACAGCCACCCCCGATCGAGCCTCGACGCGCAGCTGCAGGCGTCCGGTCACTCGATGGAGGCGATCATGGCGGCATGGCATCGCCGCGAGGCCGAGCGCGCCCGAGCCGGCATGCCGACCATGCCGACCATGCCGACGTCCGCGGTCGCAGTCGCGCCCGCTCGCACCGCCGCTCGCTTCTCCCCCGCCTCGCTCGCCGGAACGCTCGGGCGCCAGCCGGTCGCCGTGGTGTTCGCGCTCGTCGCGATCGTCGTGGCCGCAGCAGTCGCGTTCTTCGGGGTCGAGCTTCACTCCCCCTTCAGCGCATCCTTCGCCCCCAGGAGCAGCGACACCTCGCTCGCCCCGGTCAACGACGGCGACCTCGACACCACCACGCTCGAGCGCGCCAAGGCGACCGCCGACGAGTTCGCCGACTCGACCACCACGCTCGACGGCGACCTGCCGAGCGGCTGGACCGAGCAGTCCGACGGCATGTGGACCAACATCGACGCCGGCGCCTCGATGATCGTGCTGCGATCGCCCGACGCAGGCTTCGAGTTCGACGAGTTCGTGAGCCTCAACATCGACGGCGTGGAATCCGCCGGCATCGAGGTCACCAACGGCCCCGTCGACGCCACGCTCGCCGGCCACGAGGCGAAGCGCCTCGAGGTGCTGACGCCGATCAGCGGCATCAAGGCGAAGGGCACGCAGTGGTACGTCAAGCTCGACGGCGAGGTCGCGGTGGTCACGGTGACCACGCTGCCCGACACGTCGGCCAAGGACCGCAAGGAAGCGCTCAAGCTCGCCGACTCGCTCGACTTCGGCGACTGACGTCGCGAACGCCCTTCGGCGCGTCGCGTCAGTCGAACATGTGGTGCGCGAGCGTGCCCACGCCCGCGGCAGCCGCGCCTGCACCGACGCCCGTCGCGACCATCAGCGCCGGCGGCATCTGCCCGGCGATCGGGATTCGACCCAGCACCGGAACCATCCTGCGCGCGCCGAGGAACGCGATGCCGGTCGCGGCGCCGATGCCCGCCCCGATGATCGCGTTGGCCCACGTGTCGCGTCCGTTCTGCGCGGTGAAGCCGTCGTGCGCCTTCTCCTGCTTGAGCGTCGCGGCCGTGCTCGCGAGCCCGCCGATCACCGCGCCACCGATCGTGGCACCGCCGATGATCATCGCGCCCGTCTTGATCGCACCCAGGTTCATGGTCCGTCGTCCCCGTCGTGTGTGGTTCGCTGGGGGCAGCGAGCGACGCTCGTCGCGCGTGCGTGGTCCCCGGAATCGTCCACCCGTCTGTCGGTTCGACGACGACCTGCGTTGCACCCAGGGTCTCGGCCCCTCTGCACGAACCTCGCGCCCCGTGCGCGCGCGGGGTGGCAAAGAACCCCGCGTCCTGCCGCCCGCGGAACGGATCGGCCGCACTACCCGAGAACCGGGCGAGGGGGAATTCAGCACGTGGAGCTCGCGATCCAGCTCGCGCGGGGCACGACCGTGTCCACGCCCGGCGCTGCCGGTCAGGTACTCGTCGACATCGACGGGCGCGACGCCGTGCTCGCCGATGCCAGCGGCAGGTCGCAGCGACGCCCCGTGCTGGAGGTGCTGCGAGAACGACCGACGCTGCTGCGTGACCAGCCGGCTGCTGCGCTCGGCATCGAGCATCCGGTCGCGGGAACCCGGGTGGTCGCGCCGGTCGGTGGCACCCACGTCTTCACTCCACGGGTCGGCGACGTCGCCGAGCAGTGGTTCGAGCTGGACGCAGGTCGCTGGGCTGCCATCGCCGATCATCCGATCGAGATCGGCCCTGCCTCGTCGGACCGCAATCGCAGCGCGCTCGCCCGGCTCGGCGACGAGCGGCTCGTCATCTTCGACGGACAGCTGCCGCGCGGCTCGCAGCTCGTGCATGGCCCGGAGCCGGTTCAGCCGCCGGGCCGGCTGCAGCAGGCGACCGACACTGCCCGCGATGCGGTGCGGATGCTCGACGACTGGTTCGGATCGGAGCCCGAGCACGCCCGCCGCGGCCTCATCGAGATCGCGTTCGACACGCCGAATCCTCGCGCGAACGGCTCGCATGGCACGACCTCCTATCGGATGGATACGGCCGGGGTCACGATCGATGCTGCGCGCGCGGGCGAACATGCGCCGTGGCGATCGCCGCACACGATCCGCCACGAGGTGCTGCACGCGCGTATCCGCGACCTGCTCGGCGGCGACATGCGCGTGGCACGGGGCGGCGCGGCGAGTCTCGCGGTCGAGGGCGAGGCGATCCACGAGGGCCTCGCTGATGCGTTTGCGTCGATCGGCGAGCGCGACTGGCGCTATGGGGAGATTGCAGCAGCCGACGACATCGCGACCAGGCCCGCACACCGTCGCCCGGACCTCGGCACGTTCGGTCGACTCGCCGACGACGGCATCACCGTCGAGCAGGTCCGGATGCCCTCGACGCTCGCCGAGGCGCGTGAGGCGGCCGCAGCCATCGCCGCGGGCAGTGACGAGCTGAACGTGCACGCAGTCGGCGGCTACGTGTCCCGGCGCTTCGCACGCGTCCAGCAGGAATCCGGCTGGGCTGCAGCCGAGGATGCCTTGCGTGGCACGATCGCGGAGCTCATGGCTCGAAGCCGCACGGGCGACCTCGTGCTCGACCTGAGCGTGCTCGACGACGCGTTCGAGACCGCAATGCGCGGAGCTGCGCTGCTGGCTCGACGCTGAGCTCGCGGTCAGCCCAGCTGCGCGAGCACTGCCTCGAGCTGCTCGGCCTCGCGCGTGAAGCGCTCGACCTTGGCGCGCTCCTCGTCGACGAGCTCGGCCGGGGCGCGGCTCGTGAACTTCTCGTTGCCGAGCTTGCCCTGGGCGCGCTTGACCTCGCCGTGTGCCTTCTTGAGGTCGCCCTGCAGCTTCGCCTTGATGCTCTCGGGCAGCCATGCGGTGACGGTGAGCTCGTCCTGGGTCACGGTCACGGCGATCGCGTCTGCATCGCTCGCCGCCTCGTCGTCGACCAGCGCCTTGAGCGCACCGCCGGGAACGAGCCGCTCGACCAGGCTGCGCGCCTGCACGTCGAGGCTCGACAGGTCGACCCGCCAGCTGCCGCGCACGTCGCCGGCCTGTGCGAGCGCGCGCAGGCGGGTGACGAGCGCCTGCACCGATGCGTACGCCGCCTCGTCGGAGTCGAACTCGCCCGACTGCGACTCGGGGATCGCGTGGTCGTGCCACGGGCTGCGCGCGACGGCGCGGCCGTCCATGCCGCCCTCGCCCCAGACCTGCACGGCGAGCTCCTCGGTGAGGTGCGGCATCACCGGGTGCAGCATCCGGATCGTGCGGTCGATCACGAAGCTGAGCATGCGCGTGGCAGCTGCGCGATCGGCGGAGTCGTCGCTGCGCAGGCGGTCCTTGACGCTCTCGAGGTACCAGTCGCACAGCTCGTTCCAGGTGAAGGCGTACATGGCCTTCACCGCGAGCGCGAACTCGTACGCGCCGAGCGCGCGGTGCACCTCGCGCAGCACGCGATCGAGACGGGCGAGGATCCAGCGGTCCTCGAGCGCGGTGGCGGTGGTGGGATCGAATCCGTCGTGCGTGAGCGAGGCCTCGTCGCCGAGCATCACGAGCAGGCGGGTGGCGTTCCAGAGCTTGTTGGCGAGCTGGTTGCCTTCCTTGATGCGCCCCTCGTTGAAGCGCACGTCCTGCGTGGAGCTCATGTCGAGCAGGCCGTAGCGCGTGGCGTCGGCGCCGTACTTGGCGATCAGGTCGAGCGGGTCCACGCCGGTGCCGAGCGACTTGCTCATGCGTCGCCCGTCTGCCGCCTGGATCGTCGAGTGGATGTACACGTCGTGGAACGGAACCTCGCCGAGGTGCGCGTTGCTGAACATCATCATGCGGGCGACCCACAGGTTGATGATGTCGCGCGCCGTGCAGAGCACCGCGGTCGGGTGGAAGTGGCGCAGGTCCTCGGTGTCGTCGGGCCAGCCGAGCGTGGCGTGGTCCCACATGCCGGAGCTGAACCAGGTGTCGAGCACGTCGGGGTCGCGGCGCCACTCGGCGTTGCCGCACTCCGGGCAGGCGCTCGAGCCGGGGCCGTCGATCGAGACGTGCACGTGCGACTCGTCGGCGGTGCAGTACCAGACGGGGAGCTGGTGGCCCCACCACAGCTGGCGCGACAGGCACCACGGCTTGAGGTCCTCCATCCAGCCGAAGAAGATCGACTTGGAGCCGTCGGGCACGAAGCGCACGGTGCCGTCCTTGACCCACCCGATCACGGGCGCGGCGAGCTCGCGCATGTCGGCGAACCACTGCAGGCTCATGAGCGGCTCGATGCGCACGCCGCTGCGCTGCGAGTGCGGCACGTTGTGCGAGTAGTCCTCGCGACCGCGCAGCAGGCCGAGCTCGTCGAGCTTCGCGACCATCGCCTCGCGGGCGTCGTCGGCGTTCATCCCCGCGAACTCGCCCGCGAGCTCGTTCATCGTGCGGTCGTAGTTGATCGCGCTCAGCTGGTCGAGGCCGTGGCGCTCGCCGATCTCGAAGTCGTTCGGGTCGTGGCCCGGGGTGATCTTGAGGCAGCCGGTGCCGAACTCGCGGTCGACGTACTCGTCGGCGATCACCGGGATCGTGCGGTCGGTGAGCGGCAGCTGCACGTGCTTGCCGATGTACTCCCGGTAGCGATCGTCCTCGGGGTGCACGGCCACGGCCACGTCGGCGACGAGCGTCTCGGGGCGCACGGTGGCGACGATCAGCTCGCCGCTGCCGTCGGCGAGCGGATAGGCGATGTCGAAGAGCTCGTCGACGAGCGTCTTCTGCTCGATCTCGAGGTCGCTGATCGCGCTCATCGAGCCGGCGTCCCAGTTCACGAGCCGGTTGGCGCGGTACACGTGACCGGCGGAGTACAGACGCACGAACGCCTCCAGCACGGCGCGCACGTACCCGTCGTCCATCGTGAATCGTGCGCGGCGGAAGTCCATGCTCGCGCCGAGGCGCTTGAACTGGCCGTGGATCGTCTCGGCGTACTGGTCCTTCCACGCCTGCACGCGCTCGAGGAACTTCTCGCGGCCGAGCTCGTGGCGGGAGGTGCCTTCCTTCCTGAGCTCCTTCTCCACCACGGCCTGCGTGGCGATGCCGGCGTGGTCGACTCCCGGCAGGAACAGCGCGTTGTAGCCCTGCATGCGCTTCCAGCGGATCAGTGCGTCCTGCACGCTGCCGTTGAGCGCGTGCCCCATGTGCAGCGCCCCGGTCACGTTCGGCGGCGGCACCACGATCGTGTACGCCTCGTGCTCGTCGCTCGCATCGGCGTGGAACGTGCCCTGCGCGTCCCATGCGGCGATCCACTTCTGCTCCACGTCACCCGGTACGTAGCGCGTGGCGGGGGCGTCGTCGTCGGTGGTGCTGGTGGTGGCTGCGGCTGCGTCGGTCATGCCGACCATCCTACCCGCGCGCGAGGGCCGGGCGGGCGAACGAGTGCGCGCTCAGGCGACGGTGCCGGGCGGCGCGAGCAGCGCGTCGATGCGCGAGGTGCCGTAGCTCTTGAACTCGTGCATCGTCATGGTGCCGTCGGCGTTGGGCTTGCTCTCCACGCCGCCGAGGTCGTCGCGCTCGAGGCGCACGACCGCACCGTTGTCGGCGCCGAGCTCCACGTCGTAGCGCGCCGCGACCGGGCCGAGCGCGGCCTGGCCGTCGTCGGTGGTCACCGGGATCGCGATCTGCGGGTGGAAGTCGCCGACCGGGATCTGTGCCGCCGGGTAGCTCATGCCGCCCTGCGGGAAGCCGCCGGTCCACGTCAGGTCGACGTACACCCAGTCGTTCAGCTGCAGCGTCGGGATCGTCACGATTACCTTTGCACCCTCCGCGCGGAACGGCAGCGACTGGCCCGGCGCGGCGGCGATGCCGGGCTTGGCCGAGCAGATCTCCGCGCTCGCCAGGTCGAGGCGGCCCGGGCGATCGGTGAGCGCCGCCGGCAGCAGCAGCACGAGCTCGCGTCGCTCGTCGGCGACGAGGTTGTGGACGAGCAGTCGGCCCGCGCCGCCCACGAAACCGGTCTCGTGCGAGATGTTCATGCGCACGTTCCAGTCGGCGCGCACGCCTTCCAGGTTGCCGCGTCCGTCGCCGCCTGCGCCATTGCTCAGGAACGCACCTTCGGTGCGTCGAGTCTGCTGTGCGTTGAAAGCGGGCTGGATGTTCATGGTCGGCCTCGGCGTGGTTCGACGCTGCTACGGGATCCTAACGGCGGGACCCGTCGAATGTCGAAGCGGTACCCGAGCGCCCGAATTCCATGCAGGCATCGACGCAGCCGTCGATGTGCTCTGCCTCCAGAGTGCCGCAAATAGCGGATTTTGTGAAGGGGGTCAATGCAGGAAAAAGGCCAGCACACGGCCGCAAGGCCGCCGACCCGGAGGTCGACGGCCCTGCAGTGCATCTCTCGGCTCGTCTCGCGCGACCTAGAAGTCGCCGTCCGACGGGTTGCCGTTGTCGGTCGAGTTGCCGCTGCCGCTCGAGCCGCCGCTCGACCCACCGTTCGACGGGGGCACGTAGCCGCCACCGCTGTCGCCGGGGCTCGTGCCGCCGCCCGTGCCACCGCCGCTCGACGGGGGCACGTAGCCGCCACCCGTGTCGCCGGGGCTCGTGCCGCCACCGGTGCCACCGCCGTAGCCACCACCGTAGTCGTCGCCCGGGCTCGTGCCGCCACCGGTGCCGCCACCGCTCGGGTAGTCGTTGCGCGGCGAGTAGCGCGAGAATCCCTCGCGACCGATGATCTCGGTGCGCGAGCGGCTCGTCGGTGCGTACACGTCGCTGAAGTGGTTGCGCTCGGTCTTGTTGAGCGTGCCGTTCTTGTCCGCGTCGAAGTTCTTCAGCGCGAAGTCGCGAAGCTCCTGGAGCGACAGCACCGCGTCGTTGCCCTTCGCCGCATCGAAGATGCGCGACATCGAGTTGGTGGTCGTGGTGCGCCGGATCTCGCGGGTGCCGAACACGTAGTCGCCGACGCGGTACGTGTCGACCTCCTTCGTGCGGACGTACGCGGTGGAGAATTCCTTCTCGCCCGCGGTCCACTTGTTGTCCTTCGGCTCGCGATCGAACGTGCCGAACTTGTCGAGCGCGAACGAATCCGCATCCTGCTCCTTCGGCGCGCAGCCCGAGAGCACTGCGGCGAGTCCGACGGCTCCTGCGACCACGCCAAGGCCGATGGCAACCTGCTTGCCAGTGATGTGCATGAGGGGTGTCCCTTTCTTCCCACACGGACCCGCCGAGAGTGCGTGGTCCTTTCGTCCCGTCCCACCGCGTTGTCCAGACGCGGTGCGACCTGCCCGGCTTTCGGCTGCAACGTGGATTCCGTTTCACCCGAAGTCCAGATGGATGGACGACGACGACCAGCCGCGCACGAGCGCGCCGGCGTCACGACACGCGGGGACGGGGAGACATGCAGGCAACGCCGAAGCTCGGGCTCGGAGTCAAGATCGCTGCCGGCGCGGTGGCTGCTGCGGGCATCGCGATGATGGTCGCGGCGCGCAACAACCACTCCGGGGCGACCGACGCCGCCGACGACGCGCCGTCGACGGGCGACCAGGGCACGGTCACGACCGCGCGGCTCGATCGGCCGGTCGCGCCGACCGCCGGCACGTCACCCGGCGACGATCCATCCTGGCCGTACGATTCGTCGTATCCCGGATCCGGCACGGGCACGTCCCCCGGCGACGATCCCGCGTCCGGACGCATCGACGGGCACATCGATCCGCCCGGCTGGTTCGACGACTACACGTTCGACGGCTCGCTCGACCGCTCGCGCCTCGACATGACCATCGATCCGCGCGGCTGGTTCAACGACGTGTCGGTGAACGGCACCGTCACCTCGAGCTCGTGGGACACCAGGATCGATCCGCGCGGCTGGGCAAACGACACGAAGGTCGACGGCCACCGCTCTGGCAGCGGCTACACCGGAACCGTCGATCGGCCGGGGCTGTGGAACGACGTGCGCCACACGATCAAGGAGTCCGTCCGCGGCGGCGAGCTGATCCGCGAGGGCCGGTTCGACGAGACGCTCGTGCCGAGCTTCTCGGAGGCGTCCTGGCGCAGCGCGCCCGCCGGCGACGGCGCGCGGCTGCTCGAGTTCGACCCGCCCGGCTGGGGCAACACCACGCGCGTCACGATCACCGGACCTGCTCCCGCAGGTGTCGAGGCGACCGTCGCGGCGCACCTGTTCGACACGTGGAAGACGGCGCTCGAGGAAGAGGCGCGTCGACAGAACGACTACCCCGACACCGGCCACGGTGGCGGCACGAGCCCGGGCGACGACAGCTCGTACCCGAGCTATCCGGACTACCCCGGTTACCCCGGTTACCCCGGTTACCCCACCTCGCCCGGCGACTCCTGGTAGCGGGCGCCTGATCAGCCTTCGTCGCTCGGCGCGGCGGCGCCGGCCTTGGCCTTGGACTTCGCCGGCGCCTTCTTCTTGGCGGCGGGCTTCTTCTTCGGCGCGGCCTTCGCGTCACCGTCGGCCTCTGCCGTGGCGCCGTCGCTGTCGTCCTTCTTCTGCCAGCGCTTCTGGCCTTCGGGCAGCTCGGGGAAGTCGAACACGACCTTGTCGTCGTCGTCGAGCTTGAGCCGCGCGCGGAACGGCTTGCCCGCGCGCGAGCGGAAGCCCTGCAGCTCGTTGGTCGTGTGGCGCTGCTCGATCAGCTCCTTCGCCTCGTCGGGCATCAGCTGCCGACCGGCGATCGAGCGCCAGATCACGAACCCGCAGCCGGGCTCCTCGCGGCTCTTCCAGCTGGTGCAGCCGTAGGCGCGTGCGTTCTCGCGGATGATGTTCGGCTGGCCGTCGTCGTTGAGCGTTCCGTTGGCCAGGCAGCGCGGGCACGGGCCGAGCTCGGCGCGCGCCATCTTGAGCTTCTCCTTGTCGATCTCCGTGATCTTGGTGACCGTCTGCTCGGTGAAGTCGACGATGCCCTTCATGAACTCGTCCGCGGAGAGCTCGCCGTGCTCGATGTCGCGCAGCTGCTTCTCCCAGTTGCCCGTCATGTCGGGCGAGATCAGCGGATGCCCCTCGAGGATCTCGATCAGCTTCATGCCCTTGCTCGTCACGCGCAGGGCTCGCCCCTCGCGCTGCACGTACTGGCGACCGATCAGCAGCTCGATGATGCTCGCCCGCGTGGCCGGCGTGCCGAGCCCGCGCTCCTTCATCGCCTCGCGCATTGCCTCGTCGTCGACCAGCTTGCCCGCGGTCTCCATCGCGCTCAGCAGCGTGCCTTCCGTGTAGCGCGCCGGCGGCTTGGTCTGCTTCTCCTGCGGCTGCTCGTCGTCGATCGCCGCATCGACCGCCTCGCCCTCGGTGAGCTTCGGCAGCGTCGCCTTGTCGTCCTCGTCGGGCGCGCTCGTGTCGTCCTCGGCGGGCGCGTCCGCACCCAGTCCGTACACCGCGCGCCAGCCGGGCTCG
>JAGQUL010000104.1 GCA_020438525.1 Thermoleophilia bacterium
CGATCGACGTGGTGAGCGCGGCATCGCCCACCTGCTCGTCGAGACCGAGCACGCTGCGTGAGCGCTGCAGCTGCGGGAGCGTCGTGGAGCGCTTCTCCGCGAGCGCTTCCTGAAAGCCGAGGTCACCGTCGGCGGACATGCCGGTCACCTCGGGATCCGCGGCGTGCACGCTCTCGTGCGTCACGATCCGGATCGCGTCGGCGAGCTGCTGCTCGCCCGCGCGGCCTGCGCGACCGAGCAACGCATCGCTCGCCACAGGGCCGAGGTTCATCCATCCGGTCACCACGTTGGCGAGCAGATCCGACGTCGTCGCCCTGGTCTGGCGACCGAGCGCGGCTGCCTGCTGCTGCGCCGACGCGGGATCCAGCCCGGCGATGCGCCTCTGGAATGCGGGGTCGTCGTCGAGGTGCGCGCGATAGGTGTTCGCCGCGAGCCCATCCGCGGAGTCGCTGAACGCGACGCCGTTGAATGCGAGGTTCGCCGACCGGTCGGGTCCGCCGGCCTGGTCCTCGATCAGGCGCAGCACGTTGCGGACCGCCTGTTCGGCGCGGCCGTCCTGCGCTGCGAGGATCGCGGCGCCCGGCGTGACGGGCGTCACGGTGCGGCTCGACAGCGGGCCGGTCCCGCTGACCCGGAACCGTGCCTGCCTGGACACGACCGGGTCGAGTTCGGGGTTCGCGACGCGCACCGCGGCCGCGGCCTTCTGCGCGATCGTGCCGGGACCGCGCAGCCAGCTGGAATCGAGGATGCCTGAAGGGGTGAACATGGAGCCCATCCGTGGGCCGAGGGTCATACCTGACGCCGCTTCCTCGGCGTGCAGCCCCTCGCTTGCGCCGTACACCTCGTACGGGTGGCCTCGCCCGGCGCCGCGGCGGGCACCTACGGCCACCGCCGGCGGGGGCCCATGCTGCAGCTCGATCGAGGCTGGAGCCCGCAGTGAACGGGACGAGCGGTCAGCGGCCTTCCAGTGGATTCGATCCACTGGAGTGCGAGAGGCGATTCTCTGCGAGAGACGCGGCCCAATCAAACGTGTCAACGAACGTCAGGGAGGTCCAGACGGGCTGGCTCATTTCGAAGGGGCGTTCTCACCGTCCAATTCCGCGCCAACTCTCGCGCGTGTGAATCGAACAATTACCACGACTTGAACAGCGATCAAGGCGATCAAGACGCCCTCAAGTGCGGCGATAACCGATCCTATTCTTGGTCCCGCCCCGGAATAGAGGTCGACAAATCGACCCACACTTTCAGGCGGGATGTTCTCAAGCAGAGTATGGCTAGGGAAAAAGAGCTCAGTTGCCACAAAGACACTGGCACAAAGCACCGCGGTTGCAGTCAATTCAAGCCAGCGCATAACGCCCAACTGACCGCCTCTCTGAATCCATCGCCACGTCGTAGCTGTTGCGATACAGCAAACGAGAACCAGCGCCGCGAGCGATCCATGAACCGACGTGTCGGAGAGTTTCGCAGCAATGGCAATCGCTGTACCAACAACAACTCCATACGATCCAATTCCGAAATTTGTTCGACGAGCTACGAGGAACACCCATGTGATCGCCGCAGCCACCGCTGACAGAGCGAGAACAAACCCAGACTTGGCGGTCATCGCCAAAGTAACGAAGAACCCAGCCGGTATCCACTGCCCCGAACGGTCGTATCCAATAGGTGCCTTTTCTGTCGCCGCAGGGATCTGATCGATGTCCAGCCAAAATGCTCTCCCCTCCACCCATGGAACATGCCCAAGCACGAGAAGGTATACGACGACCGATACCTGTACTGCAACCCACAGAAGCAGCCGTCTATTTTTCTTTGTACTAGCTAGCATTTGAACTGAGCCACGTTTCCACCGGGGGCACTGCCCCTGGATTTCGCCAAGAAACGCTTTCCAGAGCTTGGCGCAAGCTCCGTTTTAGTGACATACACCCTCGTTCTCTTCATACGGAACGTGAATTCGACATTTTCATCTCCATCGTCGCTCCGGCAGGCCCCAGTTTGAGAATTTTGGTAGACCCACTTTGACCAAAGCAACCCTCCATTTGCCAAGTAGTTCCGCTGGTTTGTTGTTCGCCTAAATCTCTTACGCTCAGTGCTCAGTATGCTGTTGTCACTAGTACGCTTCCGTTCAATGTAGATGTCAAAGCTCGCGCGTGAGCGATAGGTCTTCCTTGTGTTCCCGCCCGCGTCAGCGAAACCACACCCGAACCTAAACTTGGCCTGTGGGTACTCGTTATCCAACAATTGATCTCGAGATTTGGTCATATATCCCTGCACCACGCAAAGCCGAACGAACTTGTAGTGACCCGGCGCATCATCGACCTGCTTGGAAAGCCTCCCATCAGGATCGACTCGATTCACAGGGTCATTCCCCGCGTATGAGTACGCCGTATCAGTGATTCCGTCCTGCCCTGGCATCGGGTCGATCTGCCGGAAGCGGCCTTGGATTGCGTTGTGAGTGAGGGTGTTGTACGAGCTCGACACGCATCTGCCGAGATCGGGCTTTCGGGTGACGAGTCGAGCGCGAATCATCGCTTCAGGTCGTCTCGGCTCAAGCCAGCTTGGCGCATGATTTCGTGCATCAGCCCCTTCTTGATGGTCTTTCCCACATGCATTGGGACCGTTGTGATTCGACCATCCTCGTGGCGAAGGAACAGGTGGCTCCCGTCTTGGCTGACCGGCTCGAAGCCGTGCTGCTTGAGCAGCTTCACGAGTTGCTTCGCTGTCAAGGCGGGAAGCTGAGGTCCCATTCGCCGTCAACTTGCAAGCACGGTCTCGGTGATGACCTGTGAGTCGTCGGGGATCGGGTCGCCGTTGTCGCGCAGCACCTTGAGGTAGCCGCGGATCGCTTCCTGCACGTTGGCGCGGGTTTCATCCAACGTTTCGCCCTGCGTATAGCAACCAGGCAGCGACGGCACCGATGCGACGAAGCCGCCTTCGGCATCCGGGCGGATGATCACGGTGAAGCTGGTCATGGCCTCAGTGTATCCGGCGGCATCGCTGCACGGTCGTCGATGTCTCGACGGTGCGGCATCTTCTCGACAAGTTCACTCGCTTGTGTCTAGTATCGTGCCGTTCGATTTGCAGCATGGTTAGTGGACTGTAGCAGTCCGGTGGGAGAAGTTCGTGGGAATTCGTTGGTCTCGTCCTGTCTTGGTGTGCGCCGTCGCGGTCGCTGCACTTGCTATCGCGATCGCACTCGCATCCGCCGCGACCATCACCACGGGCAATGGCTCGGATGATGTCGTCGGCACGAGTGATCCCGATGTGATCGAGTCCGGGAATGGGAACGATGTCGTGCACGCTGGGAGCGGCGCGGACGTCGTGCGGGGTGGCAACGGCAACGATCAACTGTTCGGTGAGGCTGGCGCCGATGAGCTGTTTGGTGCAAACGGCAACGATGATCTCGATGGCGGACTTGGAAGTGACACTGGTTGGGGCGCGAATGGCAACGACACGTTCGTCGGCGGCGATGCCCACGACGTGTTCGACGGCGACAACGGCAACGACACCGCAACTGGCGGCCCCGGCCTGGACGTGCTGTTTGCGGACAAGGGCAACGATTCGCTGAGCGGCGGCGCAGATACCGACGTGCTCGCGATGATCGCGACCGGCGGAAATCCGGTGCTGGACGGTGGCGCAGGACGTGACGTGCTTGTATCGGCCCGAGGCGCAATTTCGGGCGGCGACGGCGCCGATGTGATTGCTGCGTCGGGATCTGCGACGGTGAATGCTGGTGCGGGCGACGATACGTGCTACTTGCAGGCGGGCGTCAACGCGACCGGTTGCGAGCATGTCGTGACGCTCGCCAACTCGAGCCAGGCTGCCTCGCTTGTGCTGACCGATGCACCTGATGACGGTGCGACGATCACGAGCGACCACCTGTCATTCTCGGTCTCGACCGAGCACGCCGCGGCGGTGTGGTGTGTTGCGTCGACTGGCCAGGTGCAAGAGTGTTCCGACGGGGACGTGACGATCGATGGGCTCACGAATGGCCCGCAGGCGATCGCAGTCGTGGCTGTCAGCGATGGCTCGAAGGTGCCGGCGGTGCAGGTTCGGCGTTTCGACGTTGAGCTTCCCGACGTTGCGGCGGGCATCGATGCAGCGGCGTCGACGGCGCCCGACACGCTCGTGGTTGATGCGCACGCTCTCGCCACGGTCAGCGCCATCCGCGCGTCGTTCGAAGACGGCGGTGGGGCGACCTGGCAGCTCGACGACGAGCGGCTAGTCGTGGATCCGGCCCCCAGCAGCGGCTCGTCGCAGATCACGATCGTCGATCCGAATGTCGGGCATGAGCGGGTCACGTCGATCGCGCTGCTGGATTCCGACGCGGCTGTGGTCGCATGGGAATGCTTGAGGTTTCGTAGACA
>JAGQUL010000105.1 GCA_020438525.1 Thermoleophilia bacterium
TGCCGCCGCCGATGTTGTAGACCTCGCCGGGCGTGCCGTTGAGGAGCGCGTGGAGGATGCCGTTGGCGTGGTCGCGGCCGTGGATCCAGTCGCGGATCTGGGAGCCGTCGCCGTAGACGGGGAGCTTCTCGCCGTCGAGCGCGTTGGTCACGAAGAGCGGGATCAGCTTCTCGGGGTACTGGTTCGGGCCGTACGTGTTCGAGCCGCGAGTGATCACCACCGGCAGGCCGAACGTGTGCATGTATGCGAGCGCCTGCAGGTCGCCGCCGGCCTTGGAGGCCGAGTAGGGCGAGCTGGGCTGCAGCGGGTGGGTCTCGGTGAACGAGCCGACGTCGATCGAGCCGTACACCTCGTCGGTCGAGACCTGCAGGAAGCGCTCCACGCCGGCGGCGCGGGCGGCCTCGCACAGCACGTAGGTGCCGAGCACGTCGGTGCGGATGAAGTCCACGGCACCCTGGATCGAGCGGTCGACGTGCGACTCGGCGGCGAAGTTCGCCACGTGCGTGACACCCTCCATCGCAGTCTTCACGATCGCCGCGTCCGCGATGTCGCCCTTGATGAACGTGTAGCGCGGGTCGGACGAGACCTCCGCGACGTTCGCCTCGCTCGCGGCGTAGGTCATCGCGTCGAGGTTCACGACCTCGGTCGTGGGATGGCGCTCCATGAGCAGGCGGATGAAGTGGCTGCCGATGAAGCCGCAGCCGCCGGTGACGAGGACTCGCTTGGGGGAAGAAGACATGCCGCAGAGCCTACACGCAGATCGTGCCTTGCAGTCGAACTAGCACGCACGACGATCTGCTGGACCGCTTTGGCCGCTTTCACCGAATTGCAGCCACAAGCAGGCGTTTTTGCGCGAAAAATCGGGGATCAGACCCTCAAGCATGCACGGTCGTCGACCGATGGGGGATGCATGCAGGTCGACCGCACAGGGGGAGATGCAGCGCGACGACGCCGCCAGCACGCGGCGCAGATCCTGCGTGCCGCGACCGCCGCCCCCGCCGCACCAGCAATCGCCCCAGCCGCACCGGCCGCGCCCGCGCCGGTCGACCCGCGCGTGCTGCAGCCCACCCACGCCAAGACCTATCGCACCTTCCCGGTCCCGACCCCGTCGAAGGCGAAGGGCGAGTGGACCGTCGATTGGGAGCGCGCCTATGCCGACGCGCAGAAGGTGCTCGACGCGATCGACTTCTCCAAGCGCGACATCGTGATCTGGGCGCCCGGCACCTCCAACCACGGCCCGCATCCCGCGTTCGAGGAAGCGGTCGCCGAGGCGTATCGCGGGCAGGGGTCCAACCTGGTCGCGCTCGAGTACGAGGCGACCTGGCACCTGCGCCGCTCGCTGCCGACCGGAATCGCCACGATGCGGCTCGTGCTCGAGGGCATCCGCGCCCGCGGCGGCGACCATCGAGTGCTGCTCGCAGGCGAGAGCCAGGGGTCGTGGATCATCGGCGAGGTGCTTGCCGACCCTGCCGTGTCGAAGGTGGTCGATCGAGCCGTGCTCCTGGGGCACCCGTGGCTCGCCGCACACCAGTACAACCACGGCGAGGACCCGCGCGTTCGCGTGATCAACCACGCGGGCGACATGGTCGCGATGCCGGTCAACGGCGATCCGACGGTCGGCCTCGACGCGATCCTCGCGATCCGCACGCTGGACATCTCCAAGGTAGGCTCCCTGCTCAAGGGCATCATCGCCAACCCGAAGCAGGGCGTGGAGCTGCTCAAGAGCATCACGCACGCGATCCCGTTCGTGAAGGACTTCATCAAGGACCCACACGTGTACGACGGCGAGATGAGCCGCGCCGTGGAGTTCCTGCGCCACGGCACGCTGCCGATCAGCGGCGACCTGGCCGACCTGCTCGGCGTGGCGCAGATGCCCAACGGACTGCTCGACCCCGCGCACGACGAGGAGGCGCACCGCCGCCTCGCCCGACAGGCCGCCGCCGCATACGCCGCGCAGCGCGCCACCGCGGCAGCGTAGCGATACACGGATCACGCTGGTCTATCGCGCGCGCGTTCGCGCGCATGCGTGAGAACTGACGCATGCCCACCACCCCACCCGGTACATTACGCGTCCGTAAGTTTGGGCGACGGGGAGGTCACCGATGCTGCAGCACGTCTCGCGCGCACCGCATGCCGCACTCCGCACGCTGCCCGCGATCTCCCCCGCTGCCGCCCACGCGGCCCCGACGGGCGACGACGACCAGCTCGCCGCCGTGCTGCGCGCGCTGCCTGCCCGCGTGGAGCTCGGGCGGTATGCCAAGGCCGACGGGCCGTGGACGGTCGACTGGGCGCGCGCCCATCGCGACGCCGAGACCGCGCTGCGCGCGATCGACTTCTCACGCCGCGACGTGATCGTGTGGGTGCCGGGCACCGACGCCACCGGCGTGGAGTGGGACGTGCGCCGCGCGGTCGACTACCTCTACGGCACGAGCGGTGACGTGTCGCTCTCGCACGTGCCATACGAGGCATCGTGGAACCTCTGGAGCTCGATGCCCACCGGCCTTGCAACGCTCAAGCTCGTGCTCGAGGGCATCCGCCGACGGCTCGCCGCGATGCCCGCCGCGCGGCGCCCGCGGATCCTGCTCGCCGGGCTCAGCCAGGGGGCGTGGATCATCGGCGAGGCGCTTGCCGATCCGCGAGTCGGAAGCGTCGTCTCCCGGGCTGCGCTTGCCGGGCATCCGTGGATGGCACGGACGCAGTACCTCGACGGGCACGACCCGCGCGTGCGCGTGATCAACCACCGCGGCGACCAGATCGCGATGCCGATCCACGGCGACATCCGCACCGGCATGGAGGCGATGACCGCGGTCAGGACCGGCAGGCTCGGGGCGAACCTCGCGCTGGTCGCCAAGGCGATCCTGCAGAACCCGCTGCACGGGGTGCTGCTCGCGGAGACGATGACCCGCGATGCGTTGCCGGCGCTGCGCCCATTCCTGCGCGACCCGCACGTGTACGGCTACGAGTGGCCCCGTCTGGTGCGCTACCTGCGCGACGGCGAGCTCGACCGCACCGGCGAGGAGATCGACGACGAGAAGCGTGGGCGACCCGCGAGCTCGGCGATCGCCTGACGCGGCCGGAATCGGCCGAAAACCACGGATTGCGGCGCGCGAGCAGGCGAATTGCGGCTAGGGTTGCTCGGTACCCGAGACGAAGAAGGAATCCCCAGCATGGCCAAGGGACTGATCTGCGCAGGCGGCGAAGCGACGCGCCTGGGCGAGCTGACGAAGATCACCAACAAGCACCTGCTGCCCGTCGGCGAGTGGCCGATGGTCTACTACCCGCTGCAGCTGATGCAGGCCGCCGGGATCAAGGAAGTGCTGATCGTGACCGGCCAGAACCACGCCGGTGACTTCATCGACCTGCTCGGCGACGGCCACACGCCGGCGCGCGACGGCAAGCCGCTGTTCGACCTGGACCTCACCTACAAGGTGCAGACCGAGGCCGGCGGCATCGCGCAGGTCGTGGCGATGGCCGAGGGCTTCGCGGGCGGCGAGAAGCTCGTGGTGTGCCTGGGCGACAACATCTTCGAGTACGCGGAGGCCGACGAGCTGCGCGCGTTCGCCGAGCAGCAGGAGTCGGGCGCGAAGATCTTCCTCAAGGAAGTGCCGGATCCCGAGCGCTTCGGGGTGCCGCAGTTCGACGACGCGGGCAACATCGTCGACCTGATCGAGAAGCCGGTGATGCTCGACAAGCGCTTCACGGAGGCGCCGTCGAACCTCGCGGTCGTGGGCCTGTACTGCTACGACGCGGACGTCTACGACATCATCCGCACGCTCGAGCCGAGCGCGCGCGGCGAGTACGAGATCACCGACGTGAACCGCGCGTACATGGAGCGCGGCGACCTGCAGCACGCCACGGTCGAGGGCTGGTGGCGCGACGCCGGAACGTTCGAGAGCCTCTCGAACATCGGCAACCTGATCGCCGAGACCGGCGCCAACAAGGTGCGCAGCGCGGCGACTGCCTGAACGCGCCGGGCGCGGCACCCATTTTCGTGCGATCGAGTGCAGTTCGCAGGGTGCTCACAAGCGCGCCACCCATTTTCGTGCGATCGGGTGC
>JAGQUL010000106.1:0-7621 GCA_020438525.1 Thermoleophilia bacterium
GGGGATCGTCTGCCAGGCGGCTTCCTTGAACCCGACCGGGTTGAGCGAGACCTGCAGCACGCCGCTCGCGCACGAGGTGCCGGCACTGTCGTCGAAGTTCGCCCAGGTGCTGCCGTTGTCGGCCGAGTACTGCACGCAGATCGAGGTGGCGGCGTTCGTGCCGACCACTGCCACGTTGGCGGACATGCGCGCCTCGGTGGCGGCCTCCAGGTCCATTCGCAGGCGGCCGCGGTTGGCGCCCATCAGCTCGGTGAGCGCGGCCGGCATGTTCGTCCACGTGCCGACGTACATGCTGATCGAGCGCGGGCTGCGCGTGCGACCCACCACCTGCCACGCGGATCCGTCGCTGCGCGAGAGCGTGCCGCCCGCCTCGTCGCTTGCGAAGTAGAGCGACGCGGCGTTCGAGGAGCCGGCGGTCGGGCGCGCGGCGAGCGTGCCGGCGGCGAGTCGATCGCTCCACACGGCGGGCGCGATGTCGGCGAGCGCTACGGAGCCGTCGGCGATCTCGGTGGATGTGACCGAGCCGGCGGCGAGCTGCGCGGAGGTCACGGCGTTCGCGGCGAGCTCGGTGGTCGTGACGCTCGCGGGCGCGAGCTGCGCGCTCGTGATCGAGTTCGCGCTGATGTTCGCCTCGGCGCCGAGGCTCGACACGCGGTTCCAGACGTATCCGTCTGACTGGTAGAGCGTGCCGCCGGCCTCGTCGGTGGCGAAGTAGAAGGAGCCGGCCGGGCGCGAGCCGGCGGTGGGGCGCGAGCCGAGCAGGCCGGAGGTGGAGATCGCGCGCCAGGCATCCATCGACATCGCGCGCGCGGTCACGGCGCGATCATCGAGGCGCGTGGCGGTGATGCCCTTGGGCTTGATGCGCGAGGAGTCGAGCGAGTTGCGCGCGATCGTGCCGAGCCGGCCGGGGGTGAGCTGGTCCCAGGAGCGGCCGTTGCTGCGAAAGAGCGCGCCGCCGTCCACGTCGTCGGCGAAGTAGAGCCAGCCGGCGGTGGCGCTCGTCGCGCGCGGGCGGGTGCGCGCGGGGCCATAACCGATCAGGCGGTTCATCGTGGAGAGAGCGAAGTGGCGCGGCAGGATCTGGCGCGAGGCGATGTCGGCGCCGCGGATCGTGCCCGGCTTGAGCGTGATCGTCGCGCGGGCGGCGGCCGGGTCGGCGCCCGAGGCGGCGGCACCCGCATCAGCAGGGGCGACGGTTCCGGAACGGGTCGCGCCGACGAGCGCGAGCGCCGCACACGTCACCGCCATGACGGACGCCCAGCGGCGCCTGGATGCAGCAGTCTTCATGCGGCGACGGTGCCCGGCGAAATTGTGCACGCAAACTTTGTTGGCGATCCTGATCGTGCACTTTGCGTTTCAGTGGGTCGGGTGGCCCTGCCGGAGCGTCGCGGAATCGTGTGACCATGGTCAGATGACCATGGTATGATGGGGGCATGCGGGAGATGTCGGTGTCGCAGTTCAAGGCCACGTGCCTCGCTCGGTTCGAGGAGATCGCCAATGGCGGCGAGGGTGTCGTGGTGACCAAGCGCGGGGTGCCGATCGCCCAGGTCGGGCCGGTGCAGGGCAGCGCGGCCCGACCGCGCGTGCTCGGCCGGCTCGCGGGCACGCTGCAGCTGCGCGAGGACCTCGCGGCCGCCCCCGCCGCGCCCGACGATTCCGCGGCGGACTCCGAGCAGGAGCTGCTCGACGAGTGGCGCGAGCTCAACGCGTGAAGCTGCTGCTCGACACCCACGCCTGGATCTGGGCGCTGATCGATCCCGACCGCCTCGATCCCGACGCTCGCGCGGCGATCGAGCACGGCGAGCACGTGCTGCACGTATCGGCGGCATCGCTCTGGGAGCTCGCGATCCTCGAGCGCCGCGGAGCGATCGACCTGAGCGGCGACCTCGAATCGTGGATCGCCTACGCGATGCGCGAGCTGCCCGTGCGCGAGCTGCCGATCACCGGTGCGATCGCAGTCGCGAGCCAGCGGGTGCCGCTCGACCATCGCGACCCTGCCGATCGCTTCCTCGCCGCCACCGCGCTCGAGCACGACCTCGTGCTCGTGACGCGCGACCGCGAGCTGCTCGCCGCGCCCGGGGTCCCCACGCTCGCGGCGTGAGCAGCCTGGTCGTCGTCGCCCCCCCCCGAGCGAGCGAAGCGCCTCAGCGCAGCTCGAGCATCGTGGCGCCGAGCTACACCTGCACCACGCCGATCGCGCATGCGGTGCCGAAGGTGCCATCGAAGTCGCGCGCATGAGGAACGTCGAATCAGCGTGTCATCACGTTCTAAGGCGTTCGGTCAACACCGTGCTCGGGAATAGGTGTGCTCAATGAAGATTCGCAGCTTGCACATCGAAGGTTGTCGACTTATCGATCACGTTGATCCGAATTCTCTGTCGTTCGGGTCGCCTCAGCGAACATGGACGATGTTCGTCGGTACAAACGGCTCGGGCAAGTCGACCATCTTGCAGGTGATTGCCCTGCTCGCAGCCGGTGCAGCCGACGTGGACGAGTTGGTGAAACTCCCGGCGATGTTTGTCGATGAGCGCAACGCGAGGCCGGTGCGCCTCGCTGCCGAGTTCGAGCTGTCGGATGGGCGGATACTGAGCTCTCGCCTGACGATCCATCCGGGAAAACGCAACGTCGAAGGCGACTCGTGGATGGGTACCCTTGACGCCGCTCCCGACGTGCCTGAGAACGCGCTTGGCAAGTTGCGCGAGAACGAGATGGGCGGCCAAGATCGACTCGACGCGCTCGTTGTCGGGCTCGGTGTGACGCGCCGAATCCCTCTCCCGGAGCCAACTCCTGACTCGCCCGTTTCTCGGTGCCTGGGATCGCTGTTCGGTGCGGCGTCGCATGCCACCAATCTGATCGACCGGCTAGAGGTCGACGAGATCGACCGTGACGACGACGGCTCTGCACCGGAATCGAAGCGAGCGAGCCACCAGCTCGCCGACGACCTGGACGATGTACTTGCCCGCAAGCACCAGTTGCTTCCGAGGGTGAGCAGCGTAATGAAGACAGGTCGAGGAGGGATAGTAGAGGCCGCACAGCTGTCGGAAGGCCGGCGCATCTACTTCAAGCCAGGCTCGGAAGGTCAGGACATCCGGATTCCGGCACGCTGGCTATCGCAGGGCTACCAGTCTGTGTTCACGATCGCCGCCGACGTGCTCGGAAATGCTTACGTCGAGGCGGGAAGGCCTGTGCATCCCGACGAGATCACCAACTTGATCCTGATTGATGAGCTGGATCTGCATGTCCACCCACAGTGGCAGACGACGCTCGTCGACCAGCTTGGGAAGGTGTTCAGCAACGCCCAATTCATCGCGACCACGCATGCGCCGTTGCTACTGTCGGGCCTGGGTCGTGACGAGATCTACCTTCTGCGTCAGGACCCCCTCAATGGCACAGTCAGCGTCGCCCAATCCGAAATCGATCCATCACTTGGTACGGGCACTGAGCTGCTTCGCGACTTCTACGGAATCGATGAGGCCTACCCGAATGCATTGGGCGCCGAGTACGAAGAGTACGGCGTGCTCGCCTCGGATCCGACGAGGACATCGCAGGAGGACGCGCGCGCGTCTGAGCTTCGAGCGAAACTGAAGGCGGAGGGAATCGAGGTGCCCTTCGAGCCGGTGCCGCTGGAGGCAACGGAGTGATCCGCCAGCCGGGGCGTGCGAATCAGCCCTCGACCGCCGAGGCGACCGCTTCGCTTGCGGCGCAGCAAGGCGAGTTGGATCGAAGGATTGCCCCATGGCGAGGGAAACCGCTCGCGCATGTGCCGGCAGACGACGACCTGCGCAGCAATTTTGGCGCCGGGCCAAGCGTCCGAGCCGAGTTGGCTGCGGCATCGCGGATCGGCCAGTTCAACAAGTGTGCATGGTGCGAGGGGTTCATCCACGACGACCAGGCGCGATCGGAAAGCGAGCGGCTGACTGTCGAGCATGTACGGCCGGTTCACGACTACCCGTGGCTGCAGGCGCGCTGGTCCAACCTCGTCGCAGCGTGCGGGGCGTGCAACCACGGACGTGGTCGTCGAGCAGTTCGTCGATCGGCGCCTATCCAAGATTTCCCACTGATCAGCGGCCAGGTCTCGAGGCTTCGCGTAGGAGAGCTACCACCCGGAGTCGATGGGCGCGAGCTCACGGGCATGCGACCCGGATGGTGCGTTGTTGACCCCATGGATCCGGCCGAAGTCGATCCGGCCTCGATCGTGCAGCCACGCGTTGCATCGACCGCGTACTCCGCAGCCACGTTCCCATCGCGCGCTCGTGAGGTCGTCGCCTGGTCAGCTCGCTCCGGACTGGACCGAAGCTCACGCCTACGCGCTCGGGGGATGATTCCGGCAGTCCTCTATGCAGGCGGCGACGTCGTTTCCGAGCGACGGGCGAGCTGGATTCGTAGAGCCGTGGTCCCCCGCGTCGAGGATCTTCGCGCGGCCAGCGACCAGCGCGAAGCTCATCTCGCTTGGACGCGGCTGTGCGCTCGAACGCGCCCGAGCCAGCCGTATTCGCTCGTTGTATGGGAGATGCTCGCCTCGTCGGAGCTTTCTGAGATTCGTGCCTTGTATGGCTTGGTGGTGCCGGCTCGCCCTTGAGTCACAGGGCGCCTCTCGCGGGTGCGACGCCTCCGGCCCGCCTCAGCGCAGCTCGAGCACGGTCGATCCGAAGCGTGGGTCGCTGCCGCCGTTGCCGCTCTGCCCCACGAGCCGGACCAGGGCGTTCTCGTCGCGGGCGGTCGCAGGCAGGTCCTGCCAGCCGCTCACCTTCAGGCCGGTCGAGTTGAGCGCGACCTGCACCACGCCGGTGGCGCACGACGTGCCGGCGCTGCCATCGAAGTTCAGCCACGTCGAGCCGAAGTCGACCGAGTACTGCCCGCACAGCTTCGCGTTGGTGAAGCCCGCGCCGTAGAGCACGGTCGAGAGCCGCACCTGCGTCTGGGTGGACAGGTCGATCGCCATCGTCGAGCGGTTCGCGCCGAAGTACTCGGTGAGCGCGGCCGGCTGGTTGGTCCACTGGCCGAACATGAAGTCGACCGTGCGCGGCGATCGCGAGCGACCCACGGTGGTCCATGATGCGCCGTCGCTGCGGGCGAGCGTGCCGCCGGCGTCGTCGCTCGCGAAGTAGAGCGAGTTGGCGTTCGCGGCGGATGCTGCAGGGCGGGCGACTACGGTTCCGCTCGCCAGCCGATCGCTCCACACCGCTGCTGCGATCTTGGCGAGCGTGACCGAGCCGTCGGCGATTTCGGCGCTGCCGACGGAGCCCGCCGCGAGCTCGGAGGAGGTCACGGCGTTGGTGGCGAGCTCGGCGCTCGTGACGCTCGCGGGTGCGAGCATCGAGGAGGTGACGGAGTTCGCGCTGATGTTCGCCTCGGCGCCGAGGCTCGACACACGGTTCCAGACGTAGCCGTCGGACTGGTAGAGCGTGCCGCCGAGCATGTCGGTGGCGAAGTAGAAGGAGCCGGCGGGGCGGGAGCCGGCGCTGGGGCGCGCGGCGAGCAGGCCGGAGGTGGAGATCGCGCGCCAGGCATCCATCGACATCGAGCGGGATGTCACCGCGCGATCGTCGAGGCGCGAGGCGGTGATGCCCTTCGGCTTGATGCGCGAGGAGTCGAGCGAGTTGCGGGCGATCTTCCCGAGCCGGCCGGGGGTGAGCTGGTCCCAGGAGCGGCCGTTGCTGCGAAAGAGCGCGCCGCCGTCCACGTCGCTTGCGAAGTAGAGCCAGCCGGCGGTGGCGCGGGTCGCGCGTGGGCGGGTGCGCGCGGGGCCGTAGCCGATCAGGCGGTTCATGGTGCGCAGCCCGAAGTGGCGCGGCAGGATCTGGCGCGAGGCGATGTCGCGCGCGCGGATGGTGCCGGGCTTGAGCGTGATCGTTGCGCGGGCGGATGCGGGGTCGGCGCCGGCAGCGGGCGAGGTGGTGGAGCGGGTCGCGCCGATCAGCGCGGCCGCTGCACACGTCACCGCCATGACGGACGCCAGTCGGCGTCGAGCAGCAGGATTGGCCATGCTGGTCGCCTGCCCATGCCGAGCGACCGCGGAAACGTCGTCTTCCCCGGAATTCCTTGGAATTGAGGGGCCGTGGGCCGCGTGGCCCAGCGGGCGCCACAGTGACTTGGTCCGGTTTGTTGGCTAAGATGGGGGCATGGCTGATGCAGCGTCGAACCCGGAGTCGGTGAACGTCCACGAGGCGAAGACCAACCTGTCGAAGCTGCTCGCGCGCGTGGAGGGCGGTGAGGAGATCACGATCGCCCGGGCGGGGCGGCCGGTGGCGCGGCTGGTGCCGACCACTCGGCCGAAGCCGAGCCAGGCGTTCGGGGCGCTGCGCGGCCGCGTGCGGTATCCGGCGGACTTCCTCGACCGCGACCCCGAGATCGAGCGGATGTTCGGGCTGTGACCGGCGAGCTCGACCTGCTGCTCGATACGCATGCGGTGATCTGGCTCGTGGGTGGAGACGATCGTGTGCGCAACCTGCTGCCGGTGCTCGACGACGATGGGAGCACGGTGTCGGTGAGCGCCGTGTCGTGGATCGAGATCGCGATCAAGAACGCCGTGGGCAAGCTCGAGCTGTCGGTCGACGCAGCGCGCCAGGTCACGCGTATGCATGGGATCCTCGACCTGCCGCTCACCGCCGACCACGCGCAGGCACTCGAGCTGCTGCCGCTGCACCACAGCGACCCGTTCGACCGGATGCTTGCGGCGCAGGCACTCGCGGAGTCGATGACCATCGCGACTGTCGACGATGCCTTCGATGCCTACGACGGCGTTGCGACGCTCTGGCCGTAGGCGCGAGCCGCGTCGACGGGGTGTCGGCCGCGTGTCAGCGGCGAACGTTCACGATGCGGGCGGGGCCGCGGGTTCCGCTGCCGTCCCACGTGGCGAACCAGGTCTTGCGGTAGATGCGCACGCTCTGGATCATCGAGCCGTCGGAGCGGCGACCCTTGAGCGGGAGCAGGCGCCAGGCGCGGCCGTTCTCCGACCAGGCGATTCGGGTGCCGCCGGGGCGCACGTTGGAGCGGGCGAACACGCGCACGCTCTGGCCGCGGCGAACGCTCGTGACGTTCACGCTGACCGGGCGCTGGAACCAGTACCAGCTGAACTTCTTGCGCTGGTCGATGTAGCGCACGCCGCTCTGCCAGTCGGTGGCGATGTTGTCGGCATCGGTGAACCCGTACCAGATCGCCACGGGCACGCGGCGGGTGCGGTCGAGCCAGTCGAACGCCTCGGCCATGTAGCGCCCCTGCAGGTAGGGGCTGATGCCGTAGTCGGGGTCGGGGGGATTGGTCTCCCAGCTGAACTCGGTCGCCCAGACCGGCTTGCGGCGGGTGACGTAGTGGCGGTCGAGCTGGGTGAACAGGTCGCGGATGTTGGACATGCCCACGCGCGGGGCGCGGATCGTGCCGCGGCTGGGCGGGTTCTTGAACCCGGTGTAGGGGTTGTGCGCCCAGGCGTCGACCCAGCGGCGCTCGAAGTAGCCGGCGCCGGGCAGGAAGCGCGGCAGGTTGCGCTGCACGATCGCCAGGAAGGTGATCGGCGGCGTGCCGTAGCGACCGCCGGAGGGGCCGGTGGGGCCGGCGGCGACGAGCGCGAAGCGGTTGGCCTTCTTGATCTGCACGGCGGTGCGGGCGAGCAGCTGCGCGTAGCG
>JAGQUL010000106.1:7753-10769 GCA_020438525.1 Thermoleophilia bacterium
GCCTCGTAGTGGCGCACGCTGCGCAGCCACTGCGCGTTGGAGTTGCCGAGGAACGCGGTGTCGGTGCGGCCGTGCAGCCACTGGGGGGCGCGGCTCACGCTGGCGAGCACCTGCATGTTCTTCGCGCGCGCGGCAGCGACGACCTGGTCGAACGCGGTCCAGTTGTAGCAGCTGTTGCCGTAGTTCTTGAGCGCGGCGACCGACTGCCCGGCGCAGCCGGCGGCGACCTCGTTCCAGCCGACGTTGATGCGAACGACGCGCGCGCCGGCCTGGCGCATGGAGGTGATCGTCTCGGTGCGCTGGTCGGCGGTGCGGTTGCCGTTCACCAGCTCGGCGTTCGACTCGAACCCGTAGAGCGTGGCGTGCGCGGTCGTGGTGGTCAGTGCGAACGTGGTGCTCGCGGCGGCGAGCAGAAGGAAGAATCGTCGCATGCGCCGCACCGTACCAAGGTTCGGCGCGATCGCAAGCCGAAACCCCTCGATTCCGTTTCCGGCAGACGGTCAGGAAGACTGACCGCCATCGATCCGAAGCAGATCGTGGTGTCAGTCGCCGCGATCTAGCGCAGCACCACGAAGCGGTCGTAGACCTGCTTGCGGCCGTTCGAGTAGGTCACGAACATGCGCAGGGTCATGATCACGCTGCGCCGGCGTGCGACCTCGCGGTTCGCGGCGCGTGTCAGTCGCAGGCGCACGCGGGTGGCCGACTTCGACTTGCTGATGCGCGCCGTGCCCACCACCACGAGCCGCTTCTTCGCCGCCACGAATCCCGACTTCGCGCCGCGCGCCTGCAGGCGGGCGCGCACCACGCAGTTGGTGCAGTTCACGTTGAAGCTGATGCCGCGGCGCATCGTCAGGCGCTTGTCGAGGCGCACGAGCCGCAGGCGCTTGATCTTCGACGAGGTGGCGCTCACGCCACCGCCGCCGCTCACTGCCGAGCCGCCCACCACGCGCTGTGGTCCGCAGGCGGTGTCGCACGCCATCACCTTGGTGCCGTTGGGCAGCGCCATGATCGAGTACACGGTCCCCGACTTGGCGGTGTGCGAGTTCACGTACGCGCGCCACTTGTCGCCCGGGCGCTGCACGAACAGCCGCGTCTTCTCCGGTGCGACGCGCGCCTGTGCCCACACCGTGACCAGGCCCTTCGCGTTGCGCGGGCTCGCCCACACCGTGCGCTGGTACATCGCCGCACCCGGCTTGGGGCACAGCGTGCCGCCGCACACCTTGCCGATCTCGTAGTAGAGCCCGCTCATGAAGTCGTACTTGCTCGTGTACGTGTCGTCGTGCAGCTGGTACCAGATGAACGTGTCGATGCGCGGGTGCGTCCACGCGAAGTAGAGCGCGTCGGCGAGCAGGTCGGGCTGCTCACTGACCTCGATCGCCTTCTGCCCGCCGCTCGTCTGGTAGCCGAACTCGGTGACCCAGATCGGCTTGCCCTTCGCGACCGAGTAGCGGTCCATGAGCGCGGTCAGGTCGTCGATGTTGCCGAGGCTCACGTACGGCGGCTTCACCGTGTTGCGGAACGGCGACTGGCTGCCCGTGTACGCGTTGTGCGCCCACGCATCGATGGGCGATCCGAGCCGGTCGAGCTCGGTCAGCACGCCCTGCGCGAACGTCATCGGCGGCAGCGCGGTCGCATGCGGCGCGGTGGGGCCCACGCCCACGCGGAGCGTGGGATCGACCGCCTTGATGCGCCGGGCCGCTGCGTCGTACAGCCGTGCGTAGCGGGTCGGGCCGACCGTCACGCCGTCCACCCAGCGCGGCTGGAAGAACGACCCGTTCGGCTCGTTCCAGATCGTGATCTGCGGCACGCGCGGCTGACCGTGGCGACCGTCGTAGCGCGTCGCGACCGCCTGCGCGAAGTCGGCGTAGGCCGCCACGAACTGCGCGTACTGCGCGTCGGTGGTGCCGACGTAGTTCTCCTTGGAATCGAACACCCACCCGGGCGTGCCGTAGATCGAGAACAGCATCTGCAGGTCGTGGGTCTGCGCCTTGCGCACGATCTCGTCGAGGTAGCCCCACGAGTAGCACGGGTTGTTCATGTCGGCAGCGTTGCCGCGCGTGGCGGGGTTGCAGCCGCGGGCGACCCAGTCCCAGCGCACGATGTACCGCTCGACCTTGGCGCCGTTGTCGCTCATGATGCGCTGGAATTCGTCGGTGTACTGCGGGTTCTCGAGGTTGCCGAACTGCTCGATCCCGAACTGCACGCCGTTGTGCGCGCTCGCGCTCGCCGGCAGCGCCACTGACGTGGCGATGGCACATGCAAGAGCAGCGATCAGGACGGCGAAACCTCGGCGCATGCCTCCACCATGCGACCGAATCCCCGATCCGTAAAGGGGTTTTGCAGAGATTCCGCGTTGTTTGGGACATCGAAAGGTCCGCAATCACCTCAGGCGGCTCGCGGGTAGTATCAGCGCGTGCACGCGCGCGAATCCCAGCCGTCGATCACCGCCGCGATGCTCGTGCGCGACCGCGCCGACCTGCTCGAGCAGGCCGCGCGCTCGGTGCTGGCGCAGACCGATCCCGACCTCGAGCTCGTGATCGTCGACGACGGCTCCGTCGACCACACCCCCCGCATCGCCCGCGCGCTGGCCGACTCCGATCCGCGCGTCGTGCTGCTGCGCAACGAGACCTCGCGCGGCATCCCCGCCGCACGCAATCAGGCACTCGCCGCCGCCCGCGGCCGCTACTTCGCCACCTGCGACAGCGACGACCTCTCCCGCCCCACCCGCTTCGAGCGCCAGCGCAGAATGCTGGACGACGACGACCAGCTCGTCGGCGTGGGCACGCGCTTCACCGCGTTCGACGGCGACGATCCCGATGCGGGCAGCGAGCCCGACTGGCACTGGGGGCTGCGCGACGGCCGCCTGCCGTTCCTGTTTCCCACCGCGATGCTGCGCACGCAGGCGGTGCGCGACGCCGGCGGGTTCGACGAGGCATTCGCGCTCGCCGAGGACCTCGAGCTCGCCTACCGCCTCGCGGCGCGCGGCGGGCAGTTCGCGATCGTCGACGAGGTGCTC
>JAGQUL010000107.1 GCA_020438525.1 Thermoleophilia bacterium
TGGGGGCATCGTCGCCCTTCGCACCATCGGCGCCGGCCTTGGCATCTGTGGCGGCAGCGCCTTCCTCGGTCTGGTCGGCGCCCGCCTTGGCATCGGCTGCGCCACCGTCGGCCTTGCGGGCCTCGGCATCCTTCTTGGTGCCGTCGGCGATCGCCTGCAGCTCTTCCTTGGTGACGGTGCCGTCCTCGATCCCGGCCTCGAGCGCATCGAGGCCGTCCTTGCCGAGCCGACCCTCGATCGAGGCTCGCTCCTCGGCCGACAGCTTGCCGTCCTCCATCGCGGACGTGATGTCCTTCTCGAGCTTGGCCGACGCGGCTCCGTCGACCTTCTCCTGGATCGTCGCGATCTCCTCGTCGGTCGCGGTGCCGTCCTCGACGGACTTCGCGACGTCCTCCATGCCGGCCTCGTTCAGCTTCTCCGCCAGCGAGGTGCGCTCGTCGTCGGTGATCTTCCCGTCTGCCATCGCATCGGCGAGCTCGCCCTTGAGCGCGTCGACCGCGTCGGGATCCACCGCGACCTGGTCCTTGAGGTACTGCACGCCCTTCTTGGCGCCGTCCTCGAAGGCGGCCTTCTCCTTGTCGTCGTCGAGGAACGGGCTGTCGTTCATGCTCATGAGCACGTCGATGAACGCCGTCATCATCTGCTCCTGCAGCGCGCGATCGAGCTTGCCGGTCTTGGGATCGATCACCGGGAACGGACCGCCGTTGCCGAGGTCCTCGATGAGCGGCCGCGAGCCGATCGTGGGCGAGCCCGGCAGGTCCATCTGCAGCGATGCGCCGCTGCCGATCGGCGTGGTCGCGACGGGGGCCGCTCCGGTGCCGACGCCGGTCGGCGTGATGTCCTCGTTGTTGTTGTTTCCGCCGCCGCCCTCGTTGCCGCCGCCGTTGTTCTGCTCCTTCGGCTTGAACTGCACGGTGTTGAGCAGTCCCGAGCCCGCGAGGATCTGGCCCGAGCGGGTGTCGGCGCCGGCCTTCACGAACTTGTTGAACTCACCCTCGTCGACCTGCACGTTCGGGTCGAGCGCCCACTGGCGGATGCGACCGGTGACCATTGCAACGTCTTCCTTCGTCTGTGCGCGGAAGTCGTCGGGCAGGCCGATCAGCTTGTTGATCTTCGGGTCGGTGAGCTGGTCGGGCGAGAGGTGGGTCATGTTGTGCGACATGATCACCTTCTCGAGGATGTCGCTCTTGCCGGTGGCCTGCTCGGTGAGCACCAGATACTTGAGGCCCGCGAGCTCATCCGCCGCGAAGCCGGTCTTGTCGCCGTCCTGGTTGTTGGTGCCGAGCACGCGGCCGGCCCACGACGTCATCGAATCACCGGTGAACACCGCGGCCTCGTCCCAGTTCCATCCTTCGCCGGCGAGCTGCGTCAGCGCGCTCCAGTGGCTCTCGGGGTGGTGGGCACGGTTCCATTCGCGGCCCTTGGCGTCGCGGGTGTCGAACGCGTAGTCGCGCAGCGATCCGATCCCGGGGATCGTCGCATTGCGGATCTGCGAGATCGTCGCGTCGTCGATGCCGGACAGCGACGCGCCACCGGCGCCGTCGCTCTTCGACACGCCGAAGATCGCGAGCACGCCCCCGAGCACGGTGCCGCGGCCTGCGTTCTGGTTCTCGATCAGCTTCTGGTACACCTCGGGGTAGAGCTTCTCGATCGCGCCCGCAGCGTTGTAGTTCTGCATGGTCTGCGCGTAGCTCTGCGGCTGGCCGGTGTCGGGGTCGGCGATCACGCCGAGGAAGCGCGTGAAGTTCGCGTCGGTGACGTTGTAGTTCTGCTGCTTCTTGTCGTTGTCGTTCTGGTTCTTCGCCACGTCGAAGCCGAGGTAGGCCGGGCCGTCCTTCTGCTTGATCGTCTCTTCCTGACCGAGCTCGCCGACACTGCCCTGGACGAATCGCGGGTCGCCCGAGCGCGGTGCGTTGGGCATCATCATGCCGGGCATGGTGGTCCCGGTCGCGGCGCCTGTCGTGGTCGATCCGGTCATGTTCATGCCGGCCATCGACGTCGTCATCGCGGTCATCGTCGTCATGTCGTCCCGTCCCCTGAAAGCGTGATCGTGCTTGGCGACGAAGCAGCGTCCCGGCCCGTTCGTCGCGTGGTCCCCCGTGAGCACCTACCACCGTCGACATGCGTCCCGTGCACTGCGACGAGGGTGGATGCAGGCGGCGTGGGTCGCCCGCATCGGCTCACGGACACCACGGTACGACCGATTCGCGAATCTGTCGAGAACCAATTGTCGATCCGACGAGAATCCGTCAGGCAGGGGCGAGCGGCGTGGTCGTCACGTTCGGCGGGACCGCGGTGGCGTCAGGATCGACGACCACCGTCGAGGCACCCAGGCGATCGACGAGCGCATCGACCTGGTCCGCGCTGCGAACGTTGCCGTGCAGCTCGCTCACGGAACGCCAGCAGCCGGCGTGACGCGTGATGCTTTCCGCCGCGCGGGGCGGCAGCGCACTCGCCGCATGGACCGGCGATGCGGACGCGATCGCGCGCACGGCGCGAGTCACGACGGGGGCGGGCCGAACGTGCATCGACAGGTGCTCGTCGAACCAGCGCCCCAGCTCGCGGTCGAGGTCGACCGATGCCCCGCCGGCCCATCGCTCCAACGCGTCGAGCTGCTCGGCGAGCGTCCCGGCCTCGCGAACTGCGGCGACGTCGAGCGGCGACACCCGCTCGAAGCGACCCGCAAGGTGCGCGAGTGCCTCGTCCCAGTCGTCACGCGGGGTCCACAGGACGTGCTCGACGAAGACGACGGTGGGTGCGGCGGGATCGGTCATGGTCGGGCCTCGGGTTCGGTTCGGGGTGCTCGTGTCGCGAGCCAGGCTGCGCTGCCGAGCGCCAGCAGTGCGCCGAGCGCGTCGATCGCGACGTCGCTCGGGTGTCCGACCCTGCCACGAACGAAGGTCTGGTGCCACTCGTCGCTGCAGGCGTACGCCACGGCAGCGAGCCACGCTGCGGCGAGCACGACCGGTCGTCGTCGCCACTCGCCCGCCATGGCTCGCGCCAGCAGGATCGCAAGCACGCCGAATACCGCCATGTGCGCGCACTTTCGCAGGATGAAGTCGAGCGTGTCGACGCTGCTGACGCGCAGGTCGGGGCGGCTGCTGGCCGCGAAGATCAGCGCCATCCACGCAATTGCGGCCACGATCCGGCCCGCGCGGCGAAACGACGGTGCTGCGTGGGACGACGAATCAGGCATGGGGACGAATCCTACCCGTGCATGTGCGCGCGCCCTCGCGTGCGCGATCGTCGTGGTCGCCGGCCTGCTGCTGGCAGGCTGCGACATGCCGCTGCTGCACGGCGATCCGACCGAGAACACCACACGTGTCCTGGGTCGCCGGGCCTGGGTGGTGCTCACGACCGACGGCGGACGACGCCTCGTCACGCGCCGGAGCGTCCCCCTCGAGCGGGGCGACACCGCGCTCGACGTGCTCGCCAAGGTCGCCGACGTGCGCATGGCGCCCGACGGCACGATCGCCCAGGTCAACGGCGAAGGCGGCGGCGCGCTGCGAACGTTCGGTCCCGAGCAGGCGGCGTGGTACTTCCGGGTCGACGGAATCGAGTCGACTGGCGTGCGCCCCGACCGGTTCCGCGTGCAGCCGGGCCAGAGCGTGTGGTGGGACCTGCGCCGATACGACATCTACCAGCGCCTGCCGGTCAGCGTCGGCGCGTTCCCGGAGCCGCTCATCTCGGGCTGGCGTGGCGACGCCCGCAAGCTCCGGATCGCCTACGGCCGCGACTTCGAGAAGGACGCGAAGTTCTTCCGCGACTCGGTGTTCGACCGGCTCGACCCCGACCTGGTGCCGCTCAAGGGCGGCGGCGGCGTGGCGGGCATCGGTGGCGAGGACCGGGGCAACGACAAGGCGAGCACGGACCTGCCGGTCGCGGTGCGACGCAACCGGGCGAACTTCGTGATCGGTCGCTGGGAGGAGCTCCGACTCGATCCGAACCTGATCGACATCAACCTCGACAGCCGCTTCTACGGTCTGACCACGTACATCACGGGCACCACGATCGTGCGACAGGACCCCGACATGGAGTTCACGCAGGACCTGCGCGACGCCGAGGGGCTCGTATGGGCGGCGACCACCGACAGCGAGCCCGACGGGACCCTCGTGTTCGTGGTCACCGGGATCACCGACGAGGGCGTGCGCGCCGCTGCGCGTGCGCTGCGCAGCGGTGCCTGCCAGTTCTACCTCGCCTGTGCGGTCGACCGTGACGGGCGCGTGATCACCTGATGCGACCGGTGCTCGGACCGGGCGCCGCGTTCGCGGCATGGGTGGCGGTGCTCGTCGTGCTCAACGTCACCGGCGACCCGCTCGTCTGCGCGGCGGCATGGGCGGCGCTCGGCGTGGTGGCGCTGCGTAGCGGGCAACGGCGACTGCTGCTGCTGAGCGTGGTCGTGGGCCTCGGTCTGGTGCTGGTCGTGCCGGGCGTGTCGCTCGCGGACGGCAGCTTCGAGTTCACGTTCCGCCAGACCGGACTGCCCGACGACGCGAGCGGCTGGCTCGCATCGGTCGCCGCGGCGCTGCGGGTGCCGGCGCAGGTGCTCGCGGCCGCGTACCTTGCGCTGGTGCCGGCGCGGCTGCTGCTCGACGCCGCTGCCCGGACATCGCCCGACACCGCGCTGCTCGGCGCGATCGCCGCTCGCCTGCATCCACTGCTCGCACGCGACATCCGCCTCGTCCGCGACGAGCTGGCAAGCCGCGGGCTGCGCGTCACCACCGACGCGCCCGTCGGGGAGCGGATCGGCGCGGCGAAGGCACTGTGGGAAGCCGTCGTGTCGGGGCTGCTCGACCGGGCGTTCGTCACCGCGGCCGCGCTCGAGTCCCGTGGCTGGGGCGCAGCATCCCCGACCGGCGACGACCTGCGTCACCCGGCGCTGCGACCACCCGTCGGGCGTGATCGACGCGTGGACCGTGCGCTGATCGCGACATCGCTGCTGGCGATCATCGTGGCGAGCGCGGCACGAGGAGCCGGGGCGCTCGATGGACCGGTTCCGGGCGCGCTGCTGGCGACATGGCCGCCCCCCGGCCCAGCCGCGATCGCGCTCGCGCTGCTGCTCGCGGCGTGCGCGGCGCTCGCGATGCGGACCGCGCGCGCCGACGACCGTGCAGCCATGCTGCCGGTCGACGAGCCGTCCGCGCCGGCGATGCGACCGGTGCCTGCGCCGCTGACGATCGTCGACGCATCGATGCGCTACCCGGATTCGGAGGCTCCGGCGCTGGTCGGCGCGTCGCTGGCGATCGAGCCGGGCGAGCTCGTCGTGGTCACCGGCCCGTCGGGTGGCGGCAAGTCGACACTGCTCGACGTGATCACGGGCACCGCACCCCACGCCACGGGCGGCACGCGAACCGGGGAGGTACGGCTCGGCGACCACGTGCTCGGCCTGGTCCGCGCCAACGATCGCGGCCGGATCGCATCGGTGTTCCAGCATCCGGAGTCGCAGGTGCTCGTCGGGATCGTCGCGGAGGAGGTCGCGTTCGGGCTGCGGCAGACCGGTCGACCGATCCAGGAGGTCGAGGCCGCCGTGCTCGCCGTGCTCGACGAGCTCGACATCCGACACCTGGCGCGACGCGACTGCGGAACGCTCAGCGGCGGTGAGCTGCAGCGAGTGCTGCTGGCAGCGGCGCTCGCGGTCGATCCCGCGGTGCTCGTGCTCGACGAGCCCACATCACAGGTCGATGCCGCGACCGAACGGCGCTTCTGGGACGCGGTCGACCGGGTTCGCCGCGAGCGAGGGATCGGCGTGCTCGTCGCCGAGCACCGACTCGACGCGCTGCTCGGTCGCGCCGACCGCGTGGTGCACGTGGTCGCGGGGCGCGTCGCCGCCACGCTGCTTCCCGCACAGGTCCGTGACGAGCTTCCCGAGCTGCTCGCCGATCCCTACGCCGACCTCGCACCGCTGGTGCCCAACCCGTTCGGCGCACCTCGTCTGGCCGTGCGCGTGGACCGGCTGACGGTCGGCGAACACGCCGATGTACGCGGGTCGGAGCGGACCCTGTTGCGCAATCTCGCCGTGGCGCTTGCGCCCGGTTCGATCGTGACGCTCGAAGGCGCGAACGGAACGGGGAAGTCGACGCTGCTGCGCGCGATCCGCGGCCTCCACCCCGGCGCGTTCGTGCAGGTCGACGGTCACCGACGCGCCGATGTGGGCGCGTCCGCGGGCCTGCTTGCATGGCTCTCGCAGGGCGCGGGCGCCATGGTGCCCGGCCGCACGGTGCGCGACTGCGCGATCGAGGCGAGCGTTCGGCTCGGAGTCGGGGAGGCCCGCGCGCTCGAGGCCCTCGCAGCGGCAGGGCTCGAGCCGCACGCGCATCGGCATCCCGGCGAGCTGAGCGTGGGTCAGCGCCAGCGTCTCGCGCTCGTGGCTGCCACGTCGCACCGGCCGCCGGTCTGGCTGCTCGACGAGCCGACGCGCGGCATGGACCCGCGCTCGCGACGATGGGTGGCCCTGCACGTGCTCGCGCATGCGGCCGCCGGCGGCGTGGTGCTGGTGGCGACGCACGATCCGCAGCTCGCGGCAGCGATCGCCACCCATCGACTCCGGCTCGACTCGCGCACCGGGCCCAGCCTCGTGCCGGTCGCGCGCGACCGAACGGGCGTGGTCGCCCCCTCGACCACGCCGGATCGCGCTGCCGCTCCCTCGCCGATCGCGGGGGTCGACGAGTGACGGCGCTCTGGACACTGCTCGCCGGGATCGTGCTGGCGTGGGCCGGGTGGTGGTGGTCTGCGAGCGCGCTCGACCGTGCTGCGCGGGTCGCGCTCGTCGCGGTGCTCGGCGTCACCGCCGCGACGTTCAACGTGATCGTCCCGATACCGAGCATCGAGGCGACCACGACCGTCGTGCTCTGCACCGCGATCGTGCTCGGGGTGCGGTCCGGCATCGGGGTGGGGCTCGTGGCCGTGGTCGGATCATCGATCGCCGGAGGCGTCGGCGCATGGACCCTGTGGCAGGTGATCGCCGCGTGCGTGGTCGCGATCATGGGTGGCGTGCTGGGTCGCGCGGCGGGTCGTCGTTCGTGGCACGCCGGCTCGGACCGGCTCCTGCTCGGAGTCGTGGCCGCGCTCGCGACCATCACGTGGGACGTCGCCGTGACCGTCGGCGGCGCGGCGAGCTACGCGACCCAGCCCGGACTCACCCCGATCGAGCAGATCGTGTCGGCGCTGCTGCTCGGTGCCGCGTTCACGATCGTGCACGTCACCTTCAGCACCATCTTCACCGTGGTGGGCGGACCGCCGCTGCTGCAGGCGCTGCAGCGTGCCCGGCCGCGTCTGACAGGCGGAATCGTCGTCGCCTCACGGCACGAGCTCGCGTAGCTCCGTGCACGACGCGAGCGTCCTGAAATCGCGATCGTCGTGCAGCAGCGTCGCACCCTCCCGGATGCACACCGACGCGATCAGGCAGTCGGCGAACGACCGAACCGGGCTGCCAGCACGACGTGCCGCCCTCCGACATGCAGCGGCCCGCGCCATGTCATCCAGGTCATGGAGCGAGACAACCCAGCCGTCGCGTCGCAGCGTCTCGATCATCCCGCGCTCCGAAGTGGCCGGATCGCCGGCGAGGAGTTCGCCGTACACGACATCGGTGACGTAGAGCGGTTTGCCTGCAGCAAGCAGCCGGGCGAGCAGTCGTGTAGCCCGCGTCGTTCGCCCGCGGAAGTAGTCGATCCATACGCCGGAGTCGACGATCGTCACCATGCTCGATGGCGATCGATGTCCTCGAGCATGTCCGGATCGAAGTGCTCATCGGGGATCCGCAGAGTCAGCAACTCGCGTTGTCGTGACGCACGCACCAGGGCCTGCAGGCCCGCCTCGACCGTGCCCTTCTTCGTTCGCAGGCCGGTCGCTTTCATGGCCTCGGCGAGCAGTTCGTCGTCGATCTCGATGTTCGTGCGCATGACCCCATCGTAGCGTGCATGTGTATGGAGCGGCCGCTTCATACACATCACCGGTGCACGCGCAGCAGTCGCGCGTTCGAAATCGTGCCGGCCCACGCGCCCTTGGGCTTGAGCTTGACCCGCACGTGCACCGGTCCGGGCGTGGCCGACACGACCGTGGTCGCGAACCGTCCCGCGACGTTCGTGCGGGCGATCCGCCTGATCGGGAACCAGACGCCTCCGATGCGCGCCTCGACCGAGATCACGCGGCCGCGCAGCGCCGGGAAGATCCGCCCTGACAGCCGAACGCGCTGACCGACCTTCGGTCGCAGCGTCGACGTGGTGATCACCACGCGCGGCGCGACACGGATCGGCAGCCGGACCGGGTCGAACCCCATGCCGTCGGCGATCGCGTCGTAGCGCCCCGGCGCCCGAGCGGGAACCCGGACCCGGGCCACGCCGTCGGCATCGGTGACCGCGCTCGCCAGCTCGTGCGCGTCCCGTCGCGATGTCACTCGCTGCCCGGCGACCGGCGTACCGTCGCGAACGACGTGCACCGACACCGTCGCCACCTGACCGAAGCGAACCGCAGCGCGCGGCGCATCGACCAGGAACACGCCGGAGCGTCCGGGTGGCGGCGGTGCGGTCGCCGATGCAGGACGTGGCTCGGTCGGCGACGCAGGCGCAGGTGCCGGCAGCACCACGTAGTAGGAGTGGGTCACCGTTGCGCGATTGCCGGCGCGATCCGACACGCCGATGTCGATCCGGTGCGTTCCCCCGGCGAGCGGGCCGAGCTTCCCGGTGATCGCGTCCGCGCCGACGGTGAACGCCGCGGCCGCGCCGTCGACCTGCACGCTCCACGAGGCGGGGTCGATGCCGCTCATGTCGTCGCCGGCTCGAGCGGCGAGCGTGAAGGTCGCGTCGCCGCGCGCTCCCGGCGACGTGAGCGACAGGGTCGGCTTCGTGGAGTCGACGACGCTGATCCGTCGCTCGATCCGCGAGGCGTTGCCGGTCGCGTCGCTTGCCGCGACCGCCACCACGTGGTCGCCACGCGACAGGTCGCCGGTCTGGAGCGTCGCCACTCCGGCGTTCATCGAGATCGCGACCGGCGCGCCGTCGACCGTGGCGCTCACGCCGGCGAGACCCGATCCGTCGTCGACCACCGAGAACGACAGCTCCGGGCGCGCGATCGTGAAGCGGGCACCATCTGCCGGGCCTGCCCCGATCGCCGGTGGGTGATGGTCGGCGCGAACCGTGAAGGCGAGCTCGCGCGCGACCCCTGACACGTCCCACACGGTGGCGATGAACGTCGTGTCGCCATGACCACGTTCACCCGGGGCGATGCAGTCCGACAGGTGCTGCTCGGTCGGCCCGGGCTTCGGCGACTCGACCTGGGTCGTGCCGAGCTCCGTCACGATCGCGCCGTCGCTTGCGCGTCGAACCTGCGAGCGCAGCAGCCCGCCGCCCTGGTCGGTGAGGCGGATCGTGAACGGAATGCATGCGCTCGCCGAGTACCACGTCCCGGGCGCCGGCATCGAGAGCCCCTCGAGCACCGGCGGCACGTCGTCGCGCATCACCAGCTCCACGAACTGCAGGTCGACGTGGTCCTGGCTCGGCGCGCTGGTGGTGACCGAACCCGTGCTCGAGATGTCGAACTGGACCCAGTCGTAGGTCCCGGGCGGGAACGATCGCTCCACGCCGCCGGTGCCGTACTCCTCATGCACCACGGTCGAAGAGCTGCCTGTCCCCGCGACGATCCGCCCGCGCATGTTCGCGTTCGGGGTAGTGACCCCGATCCGCATCGTGCCGCCGACGATCCGAGCACCGGCGCCCACCACGTTCGCGCGCCACGAGCGGTAGTTGCCCGGCGCGAACACGCCCTTGCCCGACGCGACGCGATTCGGGCTCACGATGAACGGCCCCGTGCCGTAGGTCGACCAGTGCGCTCCCGACGTGGATGTCAGTCGCACGCGGTACTCGCCGGCACGAGCGGGTTGTGCGGCTCGGGCGCTCGCCAGCAGGGCGAGGGTGATCGTTGCCAGGAGCAGCATGACGGTACGGATTCGGGCATGTCGGTTCGTGTGCATGCCTGTAGCGTCAGGGATCGAGTGTGACGCATTGCGCGCAGTTCGTGCCGACTTGCATACGACTTTGCAACGATTCCGTGACGAAGTGCCGCGAACCCGCATTCGACCGTCGAGCGTGCTGCCCCGGCGCGCTAGACTTCTTCGACGATGCCGCCCATGGAAGCTCCCCCCGTTCCCGCAGACGCCCACTGGCTCCACGACCTCAACGAGCCGCAGCTCGAGGCGGTGCAGCACGTCCACGGACCGCTGCTCGTGGTGGCAGGAGCCGGCTCCGGCAAGACGCGCGTGCTCACGCACCGCATCGCCCACCTGATCCACGAAGGTGTCCCGCCGACCAACATCCTGGCGATCACGTTCACCAACAAGGCGGCGGCCGAGATGCGCGAGCGCGTCGCCACGCTCGTCGGCCCGGTCGTGAAGGCGATGTGGGTGTCGACGTTCCACTCGGCATGCGTGCGGATCCTCCGGCGCGACGGCGAGGCGCTCGGCTACCCGCGCACGTTCTCGATCTACGACCAGGCCG
>JAGQUL010000108.1 GCA_020438525.1 Thermoleophilia bacterium
CATCGCGCGTGTCTGATGCATCGCGCCGGACGTATGTACGTAACCTGCGATATCTGCGGGTTCTTTACATACGTCCTGCACTGCGGGGCGCCGCCGACAGGTGCATGAACGCGAACGGGGCGCCGCCCGCAGGCGCCGCCCCGTCAGTGACTGGTTCGTGATCGATCTGGCCGTCGCGTTCCGGCCGCATCGCGCATCGGTAACGTTCCGGCCGGATCGGCGCGTCGGAATCGGTCAGGCCGGGACCGTCACGCCGCGGGCTTCCGCGACGAGCCGCGCCACCTCGGTCGGGTTCTTGCCGACCTTCACGCCGGCGGCCTCGAGCGCGGAGACCTTGCTCTGCGCCGTGCCCGAGTTGCCGCTGATGATCGCGCCTGCGTGGCCCATCGCCTTGCCTTCCGGCGCGGTGAGGCCCGCGATGTAGCCGATAACCGGCTTGGTCACGTGCTCCTTGATGAACTCGGCCGCGAGCTCTTCCTCGTTGCCGCCGATCTCGCCGACCATCACGATCATGTCGGTCGCCGGATCCGCCTCGAACAGCGCGAGCGCGTCGCGGTGGTTCGTGCCGATGATCGGGTCACCGCCGATGCCGAGGATCGTCGACTGGCCGATGCCCATGTCGCTCAGCTCCTTGCCGAGCTGGTAGGTCAGCGTCCCGGAGCGCGAGACCAGGCCGACCGAGCCAGGGGTGAAGATGTGCGCCGGCATGATGCCCACGTTGGCCTCGCCGACCGTGCACACGCCCGGGCAGTTCGGCCCGACCAGGCGCGCGCCCGACTGCTGCACGTAGTGGTACGCGAGCAGCATGTCGTGGGCCGGGATGCCCTCGGTGATGCAGATGATCGTCTCGACGCCCGCATCGCAGGCCTCGTAGATCGCATCGACCGCGAAGCGCGGCGGCACGAACAGCATGCTCGTGTTGGCCTGCTGGGCCTCGACGGCCTCGGCGATCGTGTCGTACACCGGGATGCCCTCGACGTCCTGGCCGCCCTTGCCGGGGGTGACGCCGGCCACCACGTTGGTGCCGTACTTGCGGTTGTTGAGTGCGTGGAACGAGCCCTCGCGACCGGTGATGCCGGACACGACGAGCCGAGTGTCATTTCCTACGAGAACGCCCATGGTTCAGTGCTTCCTTCCGGGGCTCAGACTGCGGCGGCCGTTGCGAGCTTCACGGCCTCGGCCGCGGCGCCCAGCATCGTGTCGCTGATGGTGAGGTTGTTGAGGTTCGCGTCGGCGAGCATCTTCAGGCCCTCCTCGCTGGCGGTGCCGTCGAGGCGCACCACGATCGGCACCCGCACGTCGAGCTGCCCGAGCGCGGTGATGATGCCCTGCGCCACCTCCGTGCAGCGGGTGATGCCGCCGAAGATGTTGAAGAAGATCGACTTCACCTTCGGGTCCGAGAGGATGATCTCCAGGCTCGCCACGATCTCCTCGGCGGTCGCGCCACCTCCGACGTCCAGGAAGTTCGCCGGCGTGCCGCCGGACTGCTCGATCACGTCGAGCGTGCTCATCACGAGCCCCGCGCCGTTGCCCAGGATCCCGACCTCGCCGTCGAGCTTCACGTACGTGACGCCCTTCTCGTGCGCCATCTGCTCCTGCGGATCCTGCGCGTGCACGTCGCGCATCGCAGCCACGTCGGGGTGGCGGAACAGCGCGTTGTCGTCGACCGTGAACTTCGAGTCGAGCGCCTTGACCTCGCCCTCGGGCGTGATCAGCAGCGGGTTCACCTCGACGAGCATCGCGTCTTCCTTGATGAACGCCTCGTACAGCTGCAGCATCATCGCGACGACCTTGTTGCGCACGTCCGCGTCGACCTTCGCCTTGAACGCGAGCTGGCGCGCCTGGAACGGGCGCAGGCCCCACACCGGATCGATGTGCATCGTGGCGAGCTTCTCGGGGGTCTTCTCGGCGACCTCCTCGATGTCCATGCCGCCGGCGGTGCTCAGCATGAGCAGCACGGCCTTGGCGGTGCGGTCGAAGTTGATCGAGAAGTAGTACTCGCGATCGATGTCGGACGCGTCCTCGATCCACAGGCGCCGCACGATGTGGCCCTTGATGTCGAGGCCCAGGATGTCGGTCGCCTTTGCCTTCGCGTCGGCGGGATCGTTCGCGAGCTTCACGCCGCCGGCCTTGCCGCGGCCACCCGCGTGGACCTGCGCCTTCACGACGACCTGACCGCCGAGCTCCTTCGCTGCGGCCTCGGCTTCCTCTGGCGTGAACGCGACCTTGCCGGCGCTGACGTTCACACCGTGTCGGGCAAAGAGCTCCTTGCCCTGGTGTTCGTAGAGATCCATTCGGACGTGACCCCTGGGGGACGGAGCCCGCTGCGCACGCGCGAGTCGGGCTCGTTCGGCAGTTCCCGCCGATACTACGAGTTTGGGCGCGGCGCTGCTTGCGGTGCGGCCCGACAGGGAGCATGGAGACGACGACGGGGGCCGCACGCGAGCGTGCGACCCCCTGTCGGTAGAGCTGGTGAAGCCCGGTCGGCTACATGTACATGCCGACGCCGTTCATGATCATCCAGTGCTTGCTCGGATCCGACGGATCGGGATCGCCTTCCTTCGGAGCCGTTGCAGCGCCACCGCCAGTGGTCGGAGCCGCCGGCTGTGAGCCTGCCGCCGGCGTGGTCGACGTGGCGGGCGGAGCCGCGGTGGCGCCGCCACCCTGCGTGATGCCGCCCTTCTGGGTGGGCATCTGCGTGGGCACCTGCGTCGGCTGCTGCTGCACCACGCCGCCGCCGCCCTTCGGGTCGGGGCCGCCACCACCGGTCGTGGTCGCCTGCGCCTGCAGTGCAGCGATCAGCTGCGTCAGCACGTTCACCAGCTGCTGGAGCAGCGGGATGACCGCGCTCATGTCGACCGAGGCACCGCCGCCTTGGGTCGCACCGACCGCTGCCTGTGCTGCCCCGGCGGGTGCGGCCGCGCCGCCGCCGGTCGTTGCACCATCCGTTGCCTGCGTGGTCGCAGGAGCCTGCGTACCCGCGGTCGCCGGCGTGCTCGTGGCTGGATTCTGCGTGCTGCTGGCGGGAACCGCCGTGCCGGTCGGTGCAGCGGGCGGAAGCCCGGACCCCGTACCTGGCGCTGGCGGCATTCCTGCTGCCGTAGTGCTGCCGACGCTCATCCTGATTGCCCCCGATTCCGTTCGTTTGGCCGAGCCCCCACACCGAGGCACGGCTGTCCCATGCCACCAGCGTGCCCCGGAACTGCCGATCTGGCAAGTGGTTGTTCGTCGGTTGCTCGTCGCTTCGCTCGATGATCGGTCCGGCACCACGCGATGCTCTGCCCACGCGCGCGCGAGGCAGTTCGCAACGCGCACGCAGCGCTCAAGGTCGAAGCCGGTCCTGCCGATGACCACTGCGTACGGTCAGGGGCGGCCGGACACCAGTGCAGGAGGCAACGGTAACCATGAGCACATTCTCTGTAGGCGGTCTCGCTTCAGGGCTCGACACCAAGACGATCATCAGCCAGCTGATGTCGATCGAGTCCCAGCCGAAGACCATGCTCCAGTGGAAGCAGCAGCTATGGACCGCGCGCAAGAACGCATGGAGTGACCTCAACACCCGTCTCAACACGCTCCAGACCAAGGCCAACGCCCTGCTCAACCCGGTCACGTGGGACGCCAGCGCCAGCTCCGGCAGCGGATCGACGAGCTACGTCGCTACCAGTGCCGACCCCAGCCGCCTCAGCGCCTCCGTCACCGGCTCCGGTGCCCCGGTCGGCCTGCACACCGTCGACGTGCTGCAGCTCGCACAGGGCCAGATCTCCGCGTCGACCGGCTCGCTGTCGCCGGCGACGAGCGGAACGTTCCGGACCGCACAGTTCTTCGAGGGCAACAACAACATCGTCGAGGGCAACGAGACCCTCAACGCGCTTCGAACCAACACCGGCACGTCGATGAGCATCAACACCAACTCGGTGTTCACGATGTCGTGGACGAGCAACGGCGTGACCCAGACCGCGCAGTTCAAGAACAACACGGTTGCCAACGGTGGTGACGGCAATCGCCTGTCCGACCTCGCGACCTGGGTCGCGAACACGATCGGCAACGGCGCCACGGCCCAGTGGGTGAACGGCGCGCTCGAGGTCACTACCGCGCCCGGCACCGTCAACGAGCTGTCGGACCTGTCGTTCACGGGCATCCGATCGAACGGCGCGACGCTCACCGCATTCGACACCCGCTACGACGGTACCGGCGCGCAGTCGGTCGCCGCGTTCGACGGTGGCGTCAATGCCGCCGACACGCTCACGATCACCAACGGATCGGGAAGCTGGAACGTGGCGGTCAGCGTGGGCGACGACCTCGCCGCGATCGCCGGCAAGATCAACGGAACCGCGGGCATCGGCGTGTCGGCACTCGTGAACGGCAGCGGCCAGCTCGAGATCCGATCCAACGGCATCGGTGCGAGCGAGGGCTTCAGCGTGACCAGCGCCGGCGCGCTCGCGAGCCAGCTCGGATTCACCACGACCCAGAACGCGCAGGACGCGAGCTTCCGCGTCGACGGCGCGATGCAGTCGAGCGCCACCAACGTGGGAATCACGGGCGTGCTCACGGACGTGACGCTCAACCTCCTCGGGCCGACGAGCACGACCCTCGACATCCAGCCCGACACGGGCACGCCCGGCGTGACCGCCCAGGACGCATGGGTGGACGCGACCAAGAAGAAGGTCCAGGACTTCGTCAGCGCGTATAACGAGGTGCTCTCGTTCGTGCACGCGAAGACCCAGGAAGAGGATCGCGTCGCGAGCCCGAAGAACCTGACCGACTACCTCGCCGGGCCGATGGCGCGCGACGTGGGCTTCAGCTCCGTGGCGTTCGACCTTCGGCGGATCGCCGGCGATACCGTGAGCGGCCTGCCGGCCGACGCCAACCTGCTCTCGCAGATCGGCATCGACAGCCAGTTCGCGATCGGGTCGAGCAGCACGAACGGTCAGCTCACGATCGACGACGCGGAGCTCGATGCGGCGCTGCGCGCCGACCCCCAGAAGGTCCAGGACGTGCTCGGTCACGTCGGTGCGGGCTCGGGCATCACGTCCGACGACGGCATCGTGCGCCGCATCAGCGAGCAGGTCAGCATCCTGCGCGTGGGCGGACGCGTCGACACCGCGCTGACGGGCGCGACCAGCCGGATCAAGGACATCCAGGATTCGATCGACCGGATGACCGACCGGCTCGATCGACGCCAGCAGTACTACGAGCGCATGTTCTCGTCGCTCGAGACCACGCTCGGCAAGCTGCAGAGCCAGGGCAACTGGCTGAGCGGACAGATCGCCAGCATGATGGGCCAGACCGGCTGATCAGTCGGACGGAGTGACGCTCACCAGCACGTGCCCGGCCGCGACCGCCTCGCCGGGCTCGACGCGGATCGCCTCGACCGTGCCGCCCGCGGGTGATGCGATCTCGTTCTCCATCTTCATCGCCTCGAGGATGCACACCACCTCGCCCGCCTTCACGAGCTGACCGGGCTCCACGAGCACCTGCAGCACGTTGCCCGGGATCGGGGCGGTGACCTCGCCGGGCGCACCCAGTCCGCCACCCGTCCGCGCGCGCACCGGCGGCGGCTCCGGCAGCGCGCCGGCGGGATCGTGCACGAGCATGGTCGCGCGCTTTCCGTCGATCTCCACGACCAGCTCCTGCGGACGTGCGACCGTCGTGGGCGGTGCCGAGAGCGCGCGTCCGCGCAGCTCCGGCAGCGCGTCGATCGCCGGTTCCGGATCAGCCACGAGGTCCCGGCACGTACCGCCCTGCGAGAACTCGCCACCCGGCTCCATCACCGCACGATGGAAGTCCACGAGCGTCTCGACGCCTGCGATGTCGAACTCGTCGAGCGCCCTGCGCATGCGACGGATCGCCGAGTCGCGATCCTCCGCCCACACCACCAGCTTGGCAAGCAGCGTGTCGTAGAACGGCGACACCGTCGAGCCCGCGGCAAAGCCGGCATCCACGCGCACGCCCGGCCCCGTCGGCTCGTTCCAGCGCACGATCGGTCCCGACGACGGACGAAAGTCGTGGCGCGGATCCTCTGCGTTGATCCGGCACTCCAGGGCATGACCGCGCAGCTCCACGTCGTCCTGCGCGAAGCGCAGCGGTCGACCGGCGGCGATGTGCAGCTGCTCTGCAACGATGTCGATGCCCGTCACCATCTCGGTGACCGTGTGCTCGACCTGCACGCGCGTGTTCATCTCCAGGAAGAAGGGTTCGCCGTCCGCGCCGAGCAGGCACTCGATCGTGCCGGCGTTGCAGTAGCCCACGGCGCGCGCGGCACCGACCGCGATCTCGCCGAGCTTGGCGCGCAACCGGGCTGCGGCCTCGGGATCGGAGGCGTGCGGGCCCGGTGCCTCCTCGACGAGCTTCTGGTGGCGGCGCTGCACCGAGCA
>JAGQUL010000109.1 GCA_020438525.1 Thermoleophilia bacterium
CGCAGCGGCTCCCGCGCCGCTCGCAGGAGCGATCGACGGCGTGGCTCGGCTTGCCGCGCCCGGCGCTGCCACAACGTCGCAGTTCATCGACTTTCCCGGCATCGAGGCCGGCCAGCAGTTCGACATCGTGAAGGGCTCCAAGGTCGGCTTCCTCAAGGTGAAGGGCAACGCCGACATCCTTCGGCTCGCCGACGACGGGGCGAGCTTCCACGTGAAGGCCGGCGCGTTCGGGGTGAAGGTCGACGTCACCGTCGACGTCGAGCGCACGGGCGACGACACTGTTCGCATCAGCTCGCACGGCAGCGGCATCCCGGACCAGACCGCCGAGGGTCGCGTCGTGGAGAACCGCACCGACTACGTCGAGTTCGAGCGCATTGATGCCCCCGACGAGCACACGATCATCAGCCACGACGGCAACGGCACCCTCACGATCGAGACCGTCGTGCCCACCTTCGGCACCGCACATCTGGTGCTCGCGCGGCGCGACTGACGCCACGCAAGGTCAGTCCTCGAGCTGCGAGCGCAGCGCTTCCAGCTTCGCGCGCGTCGCCTCGTCGAGGTCGTCGCCCAGCTGCGAGTCGTGCTTGTTCGTGCCGAGCTTCGACCGATCCACCTTCGGACCGCGATCCTCGAACGGTCGCTTGCCGCGCCGCGCATCGCCCCCCGACCTGCCGGCGCCGCCGCGCTTGTCGCCCGCGCCCGCACCACCGCCACGCTTGCCGCGCCCGTCCTTCGACGGTGCATCCTTCGGCGCCTTCGCGGGATCGCGGTATCGCTTGCCGCAGCCGAGCGCCTCGGGACGCAGGTCCTTCGAGGTCTGCAGCCCGACGGGGGAGACCTCCGCAAGCCGCCCCAGCGCTGCAGCATGCCGCTCCAGCTCGTCGGCGAGGTGTCGTGCGTTGTGCAGGTCGTTGCCCGAGAGCGACGCCTCACGACCACGCAGCGCACCCGCGATCAGCGAGTGTGCCTCGGCGATCGCCTTCGCACGATCGCGCGCCAGCCGCCGCCGGTCGAGCGGCGTGCTCGCATCGGCGAGCAGCTCCCACGCCTTCACGTAGTCGCGTCGCGCCACCGGCAGCAGCGCCTGCATCAGCTCCCGCGGATCGCTCGTCAACGGGTCGAGCCCGCCGCTCGGGCCGCCCGGCGCGGCGGCCGCATCGTCGCCCTGTGCTGCGTCGCTGGTAGTCGTCGTGTCGTCCATGACGGGCGATGCTACCGCGCGCAGGCGCGTGCGGTACCCTTCCCGCGTGACCTCCGGCGCCCATCACGGCCGCTCGCTCGGCGCCGACCCGAGCTCCGACTACGCCCGCTTCGTGCGGTGGCTGCTCGCTGCGGTCGCAATTGCCGTGGTGGCGCTGCTCGCTGCGCTGTGGTGGCTCGACCCCACGAGCGTGACCGGCCGCACGACCCGCTTCTCGGTGGTGGCCAACGGCGGCGTGCGCCAGGCGAAGCTCGACCTGATGGAGCGCCTGCCGGCCCCGCCCGACGTGCTGATCCTCGGCTCGTCGCGCTCGATGCAGCTCGACCCGGCCGACGTGACCGACCTCACCGGCGGCACCGCGTTCAACGGCGCGGTCAGCGGCGGCACGTCCAAGGACATGTACCTGTACGCCCGCTACGCCGAGCAGCTCTGGGGCGACGACTACCCGCACCTCGTGCTCGGCGTGGTGACCGACGTGCTCCGCCCGAGCGGCACCGCCGGGCTCGACCCTCGCCTCAAGCGTTTCCTGCCCCGCGACCAGCAGGATCGCGACGCGCTCGAGGTCGCCGACGAGCTGCTGCGCGTGCAGACGCTCGACGCTGCGCAGCGTGCGCTGCGGCACGTGGTGCCGCGTGACGGTGCCGGCTCGCTGCTCGACCCGACCGGCGGGACCGAGAACGTCGATGCCGGACTCGCGACCACCGGGCGCCAGAAGAACAACCGGCTCGACCTGCTCGAGCCCGACGGGATGACCGCCAGGGTCACCGACGACCAGGACACCGGCACGCTGCAGCAGCGCATCGATCGGCAGATGCAGGAGTACCTCGCCAACAGCTTCGCCCAGGGCGACACGTTCACCGGTACCTCCACGAGCGGCGTCTACTACCTGCGCCGCACGATCCAGATCGCCAACTCGCACGGCGACGTTCCGGTGCTGTGGGTCACGCCCTTCAACCCGGCAGCACGCACGCGTCTCCCCGCCGCGTACGCCGAACGCGATGCCGCGTTCCGCGATGCGATCCGCACGTTGCAGGGCGACGACGACCTGAAGTTCACGTTCGTGTCGGCCACCGACGACCTCGCCAGCTTCGGCGGCGTGCCCGCCGACTTCCACGACGGGATCCACATGATGCCCGCGAACACGCGGCGCGTGCTCGAGTACCTGCAGCGCGAAGGACTGCTCGAGTGAGGATCGCTCTCGAGCTCGATCGCAGGGCGCTGCTGCGGCGTCGGATCCGCGAGTCGCGTCGGCGGCTGCGTGCCAGCGCGCGACCGCTGCTGCAGGCGGCGTTCGCTGCACCGCTCGCGTGGTGGCTCTGCGTGGAGCTGCTCGACAATCCCGCGCCGATCTTCGCGCCGCTCAGCGCGCTCGTTGCGATCGGCGCCACGATCGCTCAGCCGTGGCAGCGCGCCGCGGAGATCGTGATCGGCGTGGCGCTCGGCGTGGCGGTGGCCGACGGGATGACCCTGCTGATCGGACAAGGCACGATCCAGATCGGCGTGCTCGTGTTCCTGGCCATGGCCACCGCGGTGGCGCTGGGCGGGCGTCCGATGTTCGTGCTGCAGGCGGGCATGGCGGCAGCGCTCGTGGCGGCGCTGCCCAGCCAGGATGGCGCGGCGAGCATCGACCGGATCGCGAATACGCTGGTGGGCGGCGGCTGTGCGCTGCTGTTCACGATCGTGATCCTGCCGGTGCGGCCGCTGCGGCTCGCACACCGCGCTGCCGGGCCCGTGCTCGAGGAGCTGTCGGCGACGTTCCGCCAGGTCGGCGAGGCGCTGCGAACGAGCGATCCGCAGCTCGCGGAATCCGCCCTCGCCCGCGCTCGACGCACCGGCGACCACTGGGCACGCCTCAACGAGGCGGTCGGGATCGGTCGCCAGGCCGCGCGGATCGCGCCGGTGCGCAGGCACGAGGAATCCGACCTGCTCGACATGGCGCAGAGCGTCACCCAGCTCGACTACGCGATCCGCGACGCCCGCGTGCTCGCACGCGTCGCGTGGCGACTCACCGAGACACAGGTGCCGCACGGCGCGCGACTCGAGCTCGTGATGCAGGCGTTCGCCGACGCGGTGCAGTCGATCGAAGGTCACCTCGCCGGCGAGTACGACGCGACGCTCGTCACGCGCGACGCGGCCCTGCGGGCATCACGCATCGCATCCTCGATCGATGCCCACGAGGACGACCTCGTGTTCACCCACCTGCTCGGGCAGGTACGGTCCACGACGGTCGACCTGCTGCGCGTCACCGCGATGCCTCGCGGCGAGGCGATCACGCGGATGCTCGCAGCCGTCACTGCCGGACGCGCGGGACAGGCCTGAGCACGCCACGCGCGCTCGGTTCGCAGCTACTGCTGCGCCGCGCCGCCCTGCTTCGACGTTGCCTCGGCCGCAGTCGCCGCGTCGCTGCCGGCCGCACGCGCGGCGAGCGAGTCCTCGTCGACCCAGCTCGCGTCGAGCGCGCGGCTCGCATCCGTGTAGTCGCCGGCGCCGCCGCGTGCGCCGCGGGCGAAGCGCCCGTTCTGCACGGACGACGCGGTCAGGAATCCACCGGGGTGCGACATCCCCAGGAACTGTGCACGAAGCCGCCGTGTCAGCTGTCGCCCCACCAGGAGCACGGCGCCCAGTGCGGCAATCACGCGAAACAGCTTCATGGGGGATCCCTCCGGTCGAACGTCGCTGCAGGTTCCCTCACGGTTCCCGCACGCCACGGTTGCAAACTGTCGCCTCAGCCTTCCGGCGCCGGATCCTCCGGACGCACGAGCACGCGCTCGCCGCGCCCGCGCCCACGACCGATGTAGCTGGCGGTCCAGCGCACCACGACCAGCACGCGGTTCGCGAACCCGACCACGTACAGCAGGTGCACGAACAGCCACGCAAGCCACGCGAGCGTGCCGCTCAGCCGGATCCCGCCCAGGTGCGCCACGGCGCGTCGGTGCCCGATCGTGGCCATCGAGCCCTTGTCCTTGTAGCGGAACGGCCTGGGCTGCTCGCGTCGTCGTTCGAACCGGTCGATCGACTTGGCGACCCACACGCCCTGCTGCATCGCTGCCGGGGCCACGCCGGGCATCTCGGTGCTCGCCAGGTCGCCGATCACGCGCACGTCGGGATGCCCGGCCACGCTGAAGTCGTCGCCGACCGGCACGCGACCCCCGCGATCAAGCTCGATCCCCGCTTCCTGCGCCACGAGCGCACCGAGCGGCGATCCCTGCACGCCGGCAGCCCAGATCACCGTGCCCGCATCGATCCGCAGCTCGCCCACGTCCACACCGCGCGCGTCGACGTTCGACACGGGCGTACCCAGCCGCAGCTCGATGCCCATGTCCACCAGTGCTCGTGCCGCCCGCTCGCTCAGCGTCTCGTCGAACGCACCGAGCACGCCATCGGCCGCATCCACCAGCACAACCCGCGCGTCTGCCGGGTCGAAGCGTCGGTACTCGCGCCGAAGCGTGCGCCGCGCGATCTCCACGACCTGCCCGGCGAGCTCCACGCCCGTCGGCCCGGCACCCACGACCACGAAGGTCAGGTGGCGACGACGTTCCACGTCGCTCTGCGCCACGTCGGCGAGCTCGAACGCACCGAAGATCCGATGCCGCAGCTCGAGCGCGTCGCCCACGGTCTTCAGGCCCGGTGCGTCGTCGGCCCACTCGTCGTGGCCGAAGTACGAGTGGCTCGCGCCGGCGGCCACCACGAGCTGGTCGTAGCCCGTCGACCAGCCACCCCCGTCGAGCGTTCGCCCGTACACGCGCCGCGCACGCAGGTCGAGGCGCTCCACGTCGGCGAGCTGCACGGTCGCGTTGGTCTGCCGGCGCAGCACCCACCGCAGCGGCGGCGCGATCTGCCCGGGCGACAGGCTGCCCGTCGCGACCTGGTAGAGCAGCGGCTGGAACGTGTGGGTGTTCGCCCGATCCACGAGCGTCACCCGCACGGGGGACCGCTTCAGCCCCTGCACGACCCGAAGTCCCGCGAACCCTCCACCGATCACCACGACATGACGCATTCTCACAGGGTAACGCGCCAACGGGATGCGACCCGTCGCAGCCGAGCAACAGCGCACGCATCCGTCGCCCCGAAGCATGCCTCGACGTACGAGCGCGTCGCGGCTGCAGTCACCACCCGCTGGGCGGGTCGCTCGCAGGGAACGTCTCGGCGCCCTCGATGTCGAGGATGTCGGTGAAGTCGTCGATCGCGTGCGGTGGCGGCACGCCCGGCTGGCGTTCGTGGTCGACCGGCTCGTCGCGTCCGCTGACGGGGCGCGGTCGCGTCCGGTTCGGCAGGTGTACCAGCACGAGCGGCGGCGGGTCGTGGTCGACCAGCTCGGGATCGTCGGGGTGGAGGATCAGGTGCTCGAGCGTCGGATCGGGATGCTCGTGGTCGTCGTCGATGAACATGTCGTGCCTCGTGGTTCGATGCACGAGACTCGTTCCCGCGCTCGTGGGCACTAGTCCGGGTCACGCACCGCACGCCAGGCGGTTCAGGTCGAGCGCGGCCATGAAGCTGCCGACCGGCGTGTCGTCCACCCATGCCGGCGCCGGGTCGAAGCACGTGGGGCGCGCCGCCCCGAGCGCGCTCGTCACCGCCTGCGTCGCTGCCGCGGTACCGATCGATCCGGTCGGGGCAATCGCGTTCGGGGCGACGACCGCAGCGACCGCACCGACACGCATCGCACCCCCTGTGGTGGCCGCGGAGGTGCTCGTCGAGACCATCGGCGGCAGCAGCTCGCTGGCCTCCACGAGCGGGTGCACGCGACCGTCGCTGCTCGGCGGCTCGCGACGGTTGTTCGCGTACAGCGGATGTGCCCGAACCTTCGCGGCGATGTCCTCGGGATGCCGCAGCTGCCCGTTCGAGGCGAGCCCCCAGGTGTGGGCACGCAGGCGCAGCTGGCGGATCACGAGCGCCTCGGTCTGCTGCGCGCGCACCTCGCACTCGATCGTGCCGAGCGGCCAGTCGAGCACATCGTCGACGAAGTGCTGCAGCTCGTGTGCGAGCGTCACGAGCTGCTCGTCGCGCGCAAGCCTGTCGTCGAGCACCAGCGTGCGCGATCGGCCGTGGTAGAAGCCGGCGGCGCGGGCACCGTTGCGCAGCAGCTCCGAGCCTTCGGCGAAGCGCACGACGAGCCGCTGGTCGATCGCGTGTCGCAGCAGCAGCTGGCCCATCCGGCACGACGCCAGCTCGCGCAGCAGCGCGCGCAGGTGCTCGCGCGCGCGAGAGCCCATCGATGCAGCGGCAAGCTGCGAGGTGTCCAGCACGCGTACCGTCTGGAACGGGGAGATCTGCTGCTCGTGATGCCTGGGGGCGGGGGTCACCGTGATCGCGCGCCCGGCATGGATGGGCGCGCGAGTGACCGGCCTCGGGAGCCAGTACTCCAGCGTACGACGACTCCGGGCGTGTGTCGAGCGCCCTGGAGCGCGGCAACGCAGACGGGCGACCGGTGTGCCTGTACCGGTCGCCCGTCCTGTCTGCTTGCCGGCGGTTCGCACGCAGCGTGGCTCCCCAGCTGCGCGGCGTGCGCGCCTTGCTTCGGTTGCGGCCGGAGGGTGATCGGAGGGGGATGATCGGGTGGCCGTCGAAGGGGGCATCGCACGAGCGCCCCGCCGCGTTATGAAGACGATGTAAGGATTGCGGGCCAGTCAGCGGTGGCGGCGCTTCGCACCCGTCCGCTTCACGGACTCGCAGGTGCCCCACACGCGATCGCCGGTGCGGTCGACGTAGGTCGTGTCGCGACCGATCCCGCAGTTGACGATGTCGAGCTGTCGGTCGCGAGCGGCGATCGTGTCGTTGCCTGCCTCGCCGCGCATCTCGTCGGTGCCGCGCCCGCCGACCAGCCGGTCGTCGTCGTCGCCGCCGAGCAGCAGGTCGTCGCCACCCTTGCCGAAGATGCGATCGTCGCCGCCGAGCCCGTCGAGGTCGTTGTCGGAGTCGCTGCCAATCAGCAGGTCGTCGAACTCGGTGCCGGTCACGCCCTCGACCTGCACGTTGTCGTGCTCGCCCGGAATGCCGTCGTTCGCCTTGCCGTCGAGCGACACCACCACGCCGCGCGTCGTGTTCGGGTTGTGCGACTCCGGCAGCGACAGCTTCGCGCCTCGCGAATCAGCGAACATCATCATCTGTCCGGCGCTCTCGTAGCTCGTTCGGTCGAAGCCGGGTCCGCCGTTCAGCAGGTCCGCGCCGCGGTGGCCGAACAGCCGGTCCGACCCGGCATCGCCGAAGAGCTGGTCGTCGCCGGCGCCGCCGTAGAGCGTGTCGGGGCCGCCGCCGCCGTGGATCTCGTCGTTGCCGTCCTGGCCGTCGAACACGTTGCGCGAGTCGTTGCCCCAGAACACGTCGCTCCACATCGTGCCGATGACCTCTTCGACCGATCCGCGCACGTTGTCGAGCTCGCCGGCGACTCCGTCGTTGGCCACGTCGTCGAGCGTGACCGTCAGGGCCGCGAGGGCGTTGCCACCGTAGTAGATGTCGAAGCCGTCGCCACCATCGAAGGAGTCGTTGCCCGGGCCCCAGGCGGACCAGTCGTCGCCGCCACCGCCCTGGAGGGTATCGTCGCCATTTCCGCCGTCGACGCTGTCGTCGCCGTCGCCGGCATCGATCGTGTCGTTGCCGTCGTTTCCGTAGAGGGTGTCACGCCGTGCACTGCCGGTGATCGTGTCGTTGCCGGTGCTGCCGCTCACGAAGCAGTCCACGGTCGTGGCACAGCGTGCAACGAGGGGTCCGGCGCCGGTGTGCGACCACGACAGGCGCAGGTCGGTCGCGGTCACGTCGATCAGGATGTTGCCGCTCGCGCTCGACGAGCTGAATACGCGGCCTTCGGTCGTGCACGTGACCACGTTCGGCATCGCGGTGGCGACGCAGCCGGTGCCGACGTCGAGGGGGCCGAGCGCGTCGGTGATCGTGTAGGTGCCGCCGGTTCCGGTGACGGTGAACTGGCCGCCGGTGCCGCCGGTCGCGTCGAGCTTCACCGCCTTGTCGCCGGAGGTGTCGACCGACACGGTGTTGAACGACGTTGCGGTAGCGGTCGATGGTGCCAGCAGCGCTGCGGCACACGCCGCAAGCGCGAAGATGGACGACGACAGGCTGCGGACGCGCATGTCTGGATTCCCCTCGGTTGAGTGCTCCGGCAGTCAGCGCCGGTGATCGTTCGAGAACCTACGGGTCGGGATGCGCAATGACAAGCGGCGGATCTGTCGCGCCGCGTGGCTACTGGATCGCCGACGTGAGCCGCGCGAGGTTGTCGCGCACGCGCGCTCCGCGCGGGCGTGCGAGCCACTCGTCGAGCTTGAGCTCGGTGCTGCGCGAGCGGTAGTCGTCCTCGACCTTTCGCAGCTCGTCAACGAACGCCCGGCCGTGCACGAGCATCGAGACCTCCATGTTGAGGCTGAACGAGCGGATGTCCATGTTGGAGGAGCCCACCACGGCCACGTCGTCGTCGATCGAGAAGTGCTTTGCGTGGAGCACCGCGGGTGCCTCGTACAGGAACACGCGTACGCCGGCGCGCAGCAGCGCCTCGTAGTAGGAGCGCTGGGCGTGGTAGACGAGCGCCTGGTCGCCGATCTCGGAGGCGAACAGCTCGACGTCCAGGCCGCGCTCGGCGGCAGACGTGAGCGCGAGCAGGATCGATTCCTCCGGCACGAAGTAGGGGCTGGTGAGGCTGATGCGGCGCTCGGCCTTGTGCAGCAGGGTGGCGAAGAGCTTGAGGTTGTTGTCGGCCGCGAAGGTGGGGCCGCTGGGCAGGACCTGTGCGTCGAAGTGGCGGTCGTCGTCGACCAGCTCGACGGGGCTGTCGTCGATCGGCAGCAGCTGCTGCGTCTCGCTGTACCAGTCGGTGATGAACACCGCGTCGAGCTCGCGCACGGCAGGACCTTCGATCCGCATCATCAGGTCGACCCAGTGCAGCCCGCGCTTGGTGTTCTTGGGCTGGTTGTAGGTGGAGTCGATGAGGTTCTGCGATCCGGAGAACCCGACGCGCCCGTCGATCACGACCAGCTTGCGGTGGTTGCGCATGTCGGGGCGCTGCCACTGGCCCTTGAACGGGCGCAGGGGCAGCATCGCGTGCCACTCGGTGGCGTGCTCGTCGAGGAACGCGGCGGTCGGCTTGCGCGGCTTGTTGAGCAGGTGGGCGAGGTGGTCGGTCAGCACGCGGACGGTCACGCCGCGCTGCCGTGCGCGGGCGAGCGCGTCGAAGACGGGGCGGGTCGTGTCGTCGAGCGCGAGGATGTAGAACTCGACGTGGACGTAGTCGGTCGCGCGGTCGATCTCGTCGGCCATCGCGGCGAACGACTGCTCGTAGTCGGGTAGCAGCGTGATCGCGTTGCCGCCGACCATCGGCAGCGCGCCGAGGGTCTTCGTGAGCTGCGCGGTGGAGCCGAGCCACTCGGGCCACTCGTCGCGATGGCCGACCGCATCGAGCGAGGGGACGCGTTCAAGCATGCGCTCGGTGACGTGCTGCTGCGCGTCGCGACGCTTGCGGGGGAGCTTCTGGGTGCCGAGCACGAGGAAGAGCAGGATCCCGATGATCGGCAGCAGGATGATCGCGAGGATCCACGCGATCGCCGCGGACGGGCGGCGGTTGGTGGAGATGTAGACGGCTGCGACGAGGATGATCGCGAACTCGACCGCGAACGCGATGATCGGTGTGTTCTCCAGCATGCGCGGTGCGCCCCTTCACGTGGTCGATGCCGCGCGGGAGCGTACCAGCCGAGGCGCCGGTGGCCGACGTAGTGGCGATCAGCCTTGGAGGTGTGTGATCACCACTGGATCGCGCTCTCGGGCATGAACACGTTGCCGAGCAGTCCGGTGATGAACGCGGCTGCACCGGCGGCGGCGACGGCGCCGCCGATCGCCCTGGGCGCGCCGTGCGTGAACTTGGAGACGAGTGCGCCGACGCCCATCATCGCGCCTCCGCCGGCCACTGCAGCGGCGGTGAAGCCTGCTCCGGTGTTGACGGGCTCGCGCCGCGGCTCGTAGACGTTGAGCTTGACGTACTGGCCGTCGTAGCCACCCATGTACACGTCGAGGTTGGTGCCGACGTGTGGCGGGATCTCGGACTTGTGCTCGCGCAGGTACGTCGCGATCTCGCCCGACGGGTCGAACAGGGAAGCGGTGTTCAGGCCGTCCCGCTGGTGAACGGCCGATGACTGGCCGAAGCGATCGGCGAGCGACGTGACGAATGCGTTCGCGGTGTCGATCTGGGGCTGGCGCTCCGGGCGTGACGCTGCCCACTCGGCATCGGCCTGCGTGCCCGCAGCGTGCTCCGCACGAGCGCCGTAGATGCTCGCGCCGATGCCGAATGCCGCGCCGGCTGCTGTGCCGACCCCAATGGCCACGTTCGTGACGTTCATGCCTGCTCCGTCCCATTCCGCGCGACGCGCCGTCCACGCGTCGTCGCCCGTATGTCGGGGAGTGGTCCGGTCGGGTTTCACCGGTGTGGCGCTCGGTCAGCAGCCGGTCGACGCCCACACGAAGGGGCCGAGTGCCTCGACAGGGTCGCTGCCGTACTGGTACTGCCCGTTGACGGTGCCGTCGGCGGCGACCTGCCAGGAGTAGTTGCCGCCGGTCGACGTGGTGTACGACACGGCCCACGATCCGTCCACGGCTGCGCTCGCTCCGGTCACGCTGAACGTGTAGTACGAGTGGATGTCGGCACCGGAGATCGACGACTCGCGATGGTACTGCCACGATCCATCGGGGCAGTGGACGTACCGCTCGACCACCGGCGCGGTCGCGGGGCAGTTCGGCCACCCCGCGACGCAGTTGGTGAAGCGCGCGTTGAGGAAGTACTGGCTGATGTGGTCGAAGGCGGCGTTGCCTTCGAGTGCGGTTGCGGGTGCCTGGAAGAGCGGCGTCGGGGTCGTCGTTCCCGGGTCGGTGGTTCCGGGGTCGGTGGTTCCGGGATCGGTCGTCGTGGTGGTCTTGTCGACCAGCACGGGACGAAGCGTCACTGCTGCTCGCTTCCGGAACCGCAGCGTGACGAACGGGCGCTTGCCGCGCAGCGCGAGTGCCGCCTTTCGAGTCGCGCCCGTGAGGATCGCCGTGCGCCACGTCCCGGCCCGACGCCCGCCCGGAAGCGGCCGTGCGAGGCGCGTGAGGGCGACCGTGCGCGTGCCGAGGCGGACCGACACTGTGCGCGGACGCTCGGCCACGGCGAGGCTGCGGTTCGCAGTCAGGATCGCCACGATTCGGACGCCACCGGTCGCGTCAACCACGGTGGTCTTCGCGGTGAATCGGGCCGGGGCTGCATGTGCGGCGGCCGGCATGTACGAGAGGGCGGCGACCACGCTCGCCATGATGATGATGCTCAGAACACTGAATCGACGCATTCTCGAATCATACAGCGTGCTCGTGTCGGGGCTCGGGCACCGACGTGCAGTGCGGGACGAACATGGCGGTCATCGAACGCACGGCGAAAACAGGCACGCCCGGAAGGATTCGAACCTC